>JAGQUE010000351.1:3423-13905 GCA_020438665.1 Nocardioidaceae bacterium
TCGCGAGACAACGCCGGGCACCTCGGCGGGGTGGTCAGGGGTGGCGGACGACGGAGTCGAGGTGGCCGAAGGCGATCATCCGGTTGTCGGTGTGGAAGAGCTCGGAGCAGGTGGTGAGGGTGATCAGCCGCTGGCCGGGGTCCTGCGAGGGCTGCACACCGCCGTCGGGATTGGTGGGGAGCGGGTCGACGACCCACGTGGCGGTGAACGGCACGATGAGGTCGTCGCCGGCGGTGTCGAGGACATAGGTGTAGGTCGCGGTGCGCGTCTCCACGACCACCGCGTCTCCGGGCCGCAGCGACGGCATGTCGTGCAGCGGCTCGCCGTGGGTCACCCGGTGCCCGGCCAGCGCGAAGTTGCCGACCTCGCCGGCGCCGGCCGAGTCGGCGAAGTGACCGAACCCGGAGGCGAGCACCGCATCGGAGGTGCCCTGGAGGATCGGCATCTCATAGGACGTCCCGAACCGCGGGATCCGCACGATCGATGTCGCGACACCGGCGTCGAGCCGGACCGTCGAGGAGCCGCCGTGCTGCCACTCCTCGCGCAGCGAGGTGACGGCCTCGGCCTGTCGCCGGTGGGCCACGACGTTGGTGCCCCAGGTCTCCCAGCCGACCCAGGCCAGCACCGACAAGCCGGCGAGCACCAGCACCAGCCCGGCGGCCGTCAGCACCCGTTGAAGCGGGGTACGGCGAGCGGGCGGGGCGACCTCGGGCTCGGTCACCTGCTCCACGCTGGTCATGGCGCGATCGACTCCCGGTTAGGTTGTCCTCATGCGAGCCAGGCGACTCGAGGGGTTCGGGACGACCATCTTCTCAGAGATGTCCGCGCTCGCGGCCCGAACGGGCTCGGTCAACCTCGGTCAGGGGATGCCCGACTCGAGTGGCCCGCCGAGCGTGATCGCGGCCGCCGTCGAGGCGATGCGGCGCGGTGCCAACCAGTACCCGCCCGGCAACGGCATCCCGGCCCTGCGCGAGGCGATCGCGCGCCATCAGCGACGCCACTACGGCATCGGCCTCGACCCCGACGCCGAGGTCGTGGTGACCACCGGCTGCACCGAGGCGATCGCGGGCGCCCTGCTGGGCCTGGTCGACCCGGGCGACGAGGTGGTGGTGTTCGAGCCCTACTTCGACTCCTATGTCGCGATGCTCCAGATGGTGGGCGCCGTACGCCGCCCGGTGACGCTGCGGGCGCCCGACTTCAGGCTCGACCTCGACGAGCTGCGCGCGGCGGTGACGCCGCGGACCCGGTTCATGTTGGTCAACACCCCCCACAACCCGACCGGGACGGTGCTCGACGACGAGGAGCTGGGCACCATCGCCCAGCTGGCCGTCGAGAACGACGTCGTCGTCATCAGCGACGAGGTCTATGAGCACCTGACCTATGACGGCACCCGCCACACCCCGCTGTCGACGCTGCCAGGGATGGCCGAGCGGACGGTCACGTTGTCGAGTGCCGGCAAGTCCTATTCCTTCACGGGTTGGAAGGTCGGCTGGGCCACCGGGCCGGCCGACCTGGTCGGCGCCGTGCTCGCCGCCAAGCAGTGGCTGACCTATGTCAGCGGCGCGCCGCTGCAGCCCGCCGTCGCGCATGCCCTCGACCACGAGCCGGATTTCCCCCGCCGGCTTGCCGGTGACCTCGAGCAACGGCGCGACCTGCTCTGCGCCGCGCTGGAGCAGGCCGGGCTGCCGCTGCACCGGTCGGCCGGCACCTACTTCGTGATGACCGACATCACCGGCCTGGGCTGGCCCGACGGTCTGGCGTTCTGCCGCGCTCTGCCCGAGCGCGCCGGCATCGTCGCGATCCCCACCCAGGGCTTCTATGACACCCCGGACGTGGGACGCCAGCTGGTGCGGTGGTCGTTCTGCAAGGACCAGGCCACCATCGAGGAGGCCGTGCGACGCCTGGCCGGCGCCGACCTCGCCTGCTGACGTCGCGTCAGTAGCGGATCTGCCCCGGGATGTTGCTGCCCCGGCGCGCGTACCAGTCGTTGGCCCCACCCATGAAGAGCAGCGCGATCACCGCGCCACCGGCGAGCACCCACAGCCCGGAGAAGACGCTGGTGATGGCGAGCAGGCCGAGCGCGACCACGAGGCCGGCGGAGATGACGAGCAGGATGCGGGCCACCTTGGACCGTCGCATGACCAGCACGCCCAGCAGGATGCCGACCAGGGCCCACACCGCGAAGACACCGATGAACACCTGGATGACCGAGACGAGCTGGTCGGCGGACACGTCGACGC
The DNA here is from genome assembly GCA_020438665.1 of Nocardioidaceae bacterium. Next base: position 5,664 of record JAGQUE010000351.1, read on the forward strand.
TCTGGAAGTCGGCGTTGCGGTTGAGCTCGTCGATGAACTCCTGGCGCGACGCGCTCAGGCCGAGCAGGCCGATCAGGAGCACCACCAGGGTCAACGCGGAGCTGGCGATCGTCACGATGCCTGCGGCGAGCACGGTGCCGGGCCGCTTGTCGGGGTCCTTGCCGGCGAAGGGGAAGGCGCCTGAGGGGTACGCCGGCTGGCCATAGGCCTGCTGGGCGTACTGCGGCTGCGCGTAGGGGTCCTGGCCGTAGGGCTGCTGTGCATAGGGGTCCTGGCCGTACTGCGGCTGCGCATAGGGCGTCGGCGCGGTCGGCGGCGTGGGGCCCTGGCCGTAGGGGTTCTCGCCGTAGGGCGGCGGCGGTGCGGGCTGACCGTACGGCGGCTCGGGGTTGGGCTGGCTGTCGCCGGACGGGTTCTGGTCACTCATGGCGAACATTCCACCATGTCACCGCAGGGGGGAGCGCCGCCGACCGGCGAACCAGGCTCGCGCGTCGGGACGCAGCAGCGCGAAGACCGTGGCGACCGCGCCGGCGAACGGCACCAGGACGACCAGCTGACCGAACAGCACGAGGCCCAGCATGAGGCCGGCGGCGAGGCCGGCCGAGCTCAGCAGGGCGATCCGTGCCCAGGGGCGCCCCAGCACGGCGAAGACACCGACGGCGATCGCGGCGAGCGACCACAGCGTCACCACGACCCCGAGTGCGAGAGTCGTGGAGACCAGCAGGTCCTCGGAGACGCCCTGCTGGAACAGCTCAGGGTTCTGCTGGTGGAGCTGACGCAGCAGCCCGTCGCGGTCGCCCGTGATCACGGCGATGGAGGCGACCGCCACCACCAGCGCCAGGCCGGCGAAGACCCAGGTGAGCACGCAGGCGAGCGTGACGGCCGGCGGCCGATCGGGCTGGCGATAGGTGGGCGCGGGCGGCGCCCACGCGGTTGGACCAGGAGCCGGCGGCGGCCACGGCGACCCGGTGGGTGGCAGCGGCGGACGCGGCGACATCGACCCGGTGGTCGGCGGCACCCCGGGCGGTGCGGTCGGTGACGCCCCGGGAGGTGCGGTCGGCGGCACCCCGGGAGGTGCGATCGGCGGCCCCCCGGGCGGTGCGGTCGGCGGCGGGGTCGGCGTACGGCGGGCGCGCGCCTCCTCGGCGGTGGGTGGCCGCCAGGTGCCCGCGAACCACTCACGGGCCGGCGAGAGCCAGAGCATGCCCGCCGCCGCCGCGATGAGCGCCGAGAAGAATGCGTCGCCGACGATGCCGGCCAGGAAGAGCGGGACGGCGAGCACGCTCAGCAGGATGCGCGCGACGCGGGACCGCTGCAGCACCTGATAGCCGAGGATGGCCGCGGCGGTGGCGCAGCCGGCGCCGATGAGCGTCGCGACGTGGATGATCTGGCGCACGCCGTCGACGCCGACGCCGAGCCCCGACCACGGCGGCGTCGCGAGAAGGAGCTCGATCTGCTGCCGCTTCTCCAGGGAATAGAGCGAGCCGATCGTCTCGAACCCGGTCAGCACGACGACCACCGACGCGACGACAATGGTCCAGCCGGCCATCGTCACCTGCGGTGGGCGGATCCGCGCTGTCTCGGGCACGGGTCCATTGGACCATGCACCCGGTGACGCAGGTGCGCCGAAGCCCGAACGCGGTCGACGTGGACCGCGGCTCAATTGGGGTGGTGGCTGACCTGGGGCAGCGCCCTGGAGGGTTCGACCAGCAACAGGTCCTCGACCTGCTCCTCGAGGGCGGACACGGCGGTGCGAGAGAGCCCGGTGTCGGAGACGATCATCGATGCCTCCGACAGCTCGGCCATCGAGCTCAGCCCGACCACGCCCCATTTGGTGGAGTCGGCGAGCACGATGAGCCGACGAGCGCTACGCACCATGGCCCGGTTGGTCTCGGCCTCGAGCAGGTTGGGGGTGCTGAACCCGGCGTAGGCGTCCATGCCGTGCACCCCCATGAAGACCCCGTCGAGGTGGAGCGAGCGCAGGGCGGCGATCGCGATCGGCCCGACGAGCGCGTCGGACGGGGTGCGCAGGCCGCCGGTCAGCAGGACCGAGACCGAGTCCGAGCCCGAGCGGTGCAGGACGTCGGCGACCCACACCGAGTTGGTCACGACCGTCAGGCCCGGGATGTCGGTGAGGTGGCGCGCGAACAGGTGGGTGGTGGTGCCGGCCGAGATCGCGATAGCGGATCCCGGCGCGACGAGGGAGGCGGCCCGGGCGGCGATGGCCTCCTTCTCGGCCAGCCGCCGGGCCGACTTGGCCTCGAACCCCGGCTCGGAGGTGGACGGCTCGGCATAGAGCACGGCACCGCCGTGCACCTTGTGGAGCATGCCTTGGCGCTCGAGCGCGCTGAGGTCACGGCGGATCGTCATGTCGGAGACGCCGAGCTGGTCCACGAGCTCGCTGACCTTGACGATCCCCCTCCGCTCGAGCTCGGAGATGATCGCCCCGCGCCGCTGTACCGCCAACATCACGCCTCCCGAACGACCGCCACTCCACCGGGATCGAGCACGACGCCCGCCTCACCGGTCGGAGTTCCGGTCACCAGCTCGACACCGTGGACCGGCACGGTCGCCGCCCGATCGGTGTGGTTGATGACGAAGACCCAGCTGCGCCCGTCGTCGGCGCGACGGCGCACGACCTCGACGTCGTGCACGGTGCGCGCCACCGGCTCCACGCCGGACTCGGTGAGCAGGGTGTCGACCAGCGACGCGGTGCCGACCTCGTCGGTGCGAGTGGCGACATACCAGGCAGCCCCGTCGCCGACCGCGCGACGGGTCACCGCCGGCATGCCGGCGGCCGGGCCGTCACGGTGGCGGACCACCGCCTCGGCGTCGACGAGGTGGAGGTGCTCGGCCCAGATGTCGGCGGTGGTGCTGTCGTCGAGCTCGACGTGCTGGTGGGGTGCCAGCGGTAGGAACTCCTCGGTGCGCACCCCGAGCAGGTCGCGGAAGGCACCGGGATAGCCCCCGAGGCGGATGTGGTCGTGTTCGTCGACGATCCCGCTGAAGTAGGTGACCACGACCGTGGCGCCCCGCGCGGTGGCCTCCTCCAGCGTGGTGGCGAGGTGGTCGTCACACAGATAGAGGGTGGGCACGACGATGAGGGAGTAGGGCGTCAGGTCGGTGTCGGGGTGGACGACGTCGACCCCGACACCGCGGTCGGTCAGCGCCCGGTGGAAGGCCATCGGCCGGTCGAGGTAGCGCACGTCGACGCTCGGGTGGGAGTCCAGCTCGACCGCCCAGCGCGCGTTCCAGTCGAAGAGGATCGCGACCTGGTTGTCCGACCGGCTGCCGGCGATCTCGCTGATGGCCTCGAGGGCGGCCCCCTGGGCGACGACCTCGCGCCAGACTCGGCTGTCGGTCCCGGCGTGGGGCACCAGCGCGGAGTGGTACTTCTCGGCGCCGGCCCGGGAGGCACGCCACTGGAAGTAGAGGATGCCGTCGGCACCGCGGGCGACGTGCTGCATGCTCGCCCGCAGCATCTCGCCGGGCCGCTTGGCGACGTTGTGGGGCTGCCAGTTGACGGCACTGGTCGACTGCTCCATCAGCAGCCACGGCTTGCCGCGGGCGACGCCTCGGGTGAGGTCGGCGGAGAACGCCAGCTCGCGGTGGGCCGCGGGGTCGGCGCTCATCATGTAGTGGTCGTTGGAGACGAGGTCGAGCTCGGGACCCCACCGCAGGTAGTCCATGTTGCGGGTGTGCTCCATGACCATGAAGTTGGTGGTCACGGGAACGCCCGGCGACAGCTCGTGGAGGATGTCGCGCTCGGCGATGAAGTTGGCCAGCAGCTGGTCGGAGCTGAACCGGTGGAAGTCCAGCTGCTGGGTGGGGTTGGGGAACGCCGGTGCCGACCGCGGCGGCAGCACCTCGTCGAACGACCCGTAGAGCTGGGACCAGAACGCGGTCCCCCACGCGTGGTTGAGCCCCTCGATGTCGCCGTAGCGCTCCGCCAGCCAGCGTCGGAACGCCGCCGCGCTGACGTCGCAGTAGCACAGGGCGTTGTGACACCCCAGCTCGTTGCTGACGTGCCAGAGCGCGAGGGCGGGGTGGCCGGCATAACGCTCGGCCATGACGCGGACCAGCCGCAGGGCATGCTCGGCGAAGACCGGGGAGCTGGGGCAGTAGCTCTGGCGGCCGCCCTGCCACAGCGTGGTCCCGTCAGCGGTGACCGGGAGGATCTCCGGGTGCTGGCGGGTCAGCCACGGCGGTGGGGACGCCGTGGCTGTCGCGAGGTCGACCCGGATACCGCCCGAGTGCAACCGGTCCATGACCTCGTCGAGCCAGCCGAACTCATAGCGTCCGGCCTCAGGCTCGAGCTTCGCCCAGGAGAACACCGCCACGGTGGCGAGGTTGACGCCCGCGGCCTGCATCAGGCGGACGTCCTCCAGCTGGACCTCCAGGGGCCACTGCTCGGGGTTGTAGTCACCGCCGTACGACAGGGTCGGCAGAGGGGTAGGCATACCAACACAATCCACCCCCGAACCCACCAGAGTCAACCACTAACGCACACTCGAACGAGTGTAGTTGTTGATTTCAGTTTGATATCACGGCCCAGATACCTTGACTTTCCCCAAAACCGGGGTCAAGGATGCCAAATGCCCTGTTCGAACTTGTGGACCCGGAGGACTCCATGAACCGCCATCCCAAGGCTCCCCCGAGCCTGATGATCCCCCCCTCCGCTCGCGTGACGATGTCAGCCACACGGCGTAGCTTCCTGCGTTCTGCCGCGATCGGCGGTGCGCTGGTGACGACCCCCGGCCTGCTCGCCGCGTGCGGTAGCGACTCCGGCGGCGGTGGGGGCAGTGACTCCAAGACCGTGACCTTCGGCGTCAACGAGGCCAAGGACTCCGGTCCCGCCTACGAGCGCATGAAGGGCTTCGCCGACGGCTATGCCAAGAAGTCCGGTGTCGAGGTCAAGGCCAACTACGTCGACCACAACACCTTCCAGGAGAGCATCAGCACCTATCTGCAGGGCTCCCCGGACGACGTGTTCACGTGGTTCGCCGGCTATCGCATGCAGCAGTTCGCCGAGGACGGCCTGCTGTCCGACATCAGCGACCTCTGGCCGATCGACGGCATGACCGACGCCTTCAAGGGCGCCGCCACGTCCAGCGACGGCAAGCAGTACCTCGTGCCCTACGACTACTACCCGTGGGCGGTGTTCTACCGGAAGTCGATCTTCGACAAGAACGGCTGGTCGGCCCCCGGCAGCTATGACGACTTCATCAGCCTGATGAAGGACATGCAGGGCAAGGGCATCACGCCGTTCGCCTTCGGTGACAAGGACGGCTGGCCCGCCATGGGCTCGTTCGACATCCTCAACATGCGCATCAACGGCTTCGACTTCCACATGAGCCTCATGAAGGGTGACGAGGCTTGGGACTCCGCCGAGGTCAAGAACGTGTTCGCGAAGTGGAAGGAGCTCCTCCCCTACCACCAGGCCGACCCGCTGGGCCGCACCTGGCAGGAGGCCGCGACGTCGATGGCCAAGGGTGAGGCGGCCATGTACCTCCTCGGCACCTTCGTGGGCGACGCGATCCCGGACGTCCTCGACGACCTGGACTTCTTCACCTATCCCGAGCTCGACGCGGCCATCGGCTCCGACGCCCTGGACGCCCCGATCGACGGGTTCTGCCTGGCGTCCGCCGGGCGCAACCAGGACGCCGGCAAGGAGTTCCTGAAGTACCTCGGCACCGCCGAGGCCCAGGAGGGTGCCAACGCGGCGGCCTCGGCCCCGATGATCGTGGCCAACGCCAACGCCGACACCTCGAGCTATTCGGCCCTGCAGTTGAAGTCCGCTGAGGTCGTGGGCCAGGCTGCTCACATCGCGCAGTTCCTGGACCGTGACACCGACACCAACTTCGCGTCGACTGTCATGATCCCGTCGATCCAGACCTTCTTGAAGAACCCCGACGACATCGACGGGCTCTGCTCCAGCATCCAGGAGCAGAAGGTCTCCATCTTCGGCAGCTGATCACGACGTTCGGTGGGGAGGACCGATGAGTACGACCAAGGCTGAGTCCACGACAAAGCACAGCTCATCGGCCTCTCCACCGACACGTCGACGGCGCCTCGGCGTCGTCGACCGGGTGGTCGTCGCCGTCATGGTGCTGGTCCCCGCGCTGTTGGTGCTGTGGCTGGTGTGGCTGCCCGCGATCGGCTCGGTGGTGCTGTCGTTCGGCAACTGGAACGGCATCGGCGGCGTCGACCGCATCCAGTGGGTCGGTTGGCAGAACTACCACGACGTGGCGACGATCTATCCGCCGTTCTGGCCGGCGATCCGCCACAACCTGATCTGGCTGGGCTTCCTGTTCGTCTTCCCGACCCTGCTCGGGGTCTTCCTCGCCGTCATCCTCGACAAGGAGATGCGTGGCAGCCGCTTCTACCAGACCGCGTTCTATCTGCCGGTCGTGCTGTCACTGGCCCTCATCGGCTTCATCTGGCAGCTGTTCTACAGCCGTGACCAAGGCCTGCTCAACGACGTCTTCAACACCCAGATCGACTGGTACGGCGACCCCAAGATCAACCTCTGGGCGGTGCTGGTCGCCACCGCCTGGCGCCATACGGGCTACATCATGCTGCTCTATCTGGCGGGCCTGAAGAGCGTCGACCACACGCTGCGCGAGGCCGCGGCCGTCGACGGCGCCAGCGAGGTCAAGACGTTCTTCACCGTGATCTTCCCGGTGATGCGGCCCATCAACATGATCGTGCTCGTCATCGTCGTCATCGAGTCGCTGCGGGCCTTCGACCTGGTCTGGGTCGTCAACAAGGGCCGCAACGGGCTTGAGATCATCGCGGCCTTGGTGAGCCAGAACGTCATCGGCGAGGCCACCCGCTATGGCTTCGGCTCCGCGCTGGCGGTGATCATGATGCTGATCTCGTCGGTCTTCATCACGATCTATCTCCGCATCGTGTTCAAGGAGGACCGGGCATGAGCGACGACCTCCCCACCGTGCCGGTGGCCTACCAGAAGGTCGAGGAGCGCCCCACCGAGACGTCGAAGCACAGCGCACCCAAGCGTGTCGAGGGCGGCGTCCTCAGTCGTCCCCGCGGCACGGTCGCCACGGTCATCATGGCGCTGCTGTCGCTGCTGTGGCTCTTCCCGCTGATCTGGGCGGTCATCAACAGCTTCCGCGACTACAACTACACCCAGCAGAACGGCTACCTCTCCTTCGGCGGCTGGACGATCAGCAACTACAAGGAGGCCTGGGATCGCGGGCAGTTCGGCCTGCACTTCTGGAACTCGCTGATCATCACGGTCCCGGCCGTGCTGCTGACGCTGTTCCTCGCGTCCCTGGTGGCGTTCGTGCTCGCCCGGTTCAGCTTCAAGTTCAACCTGGCGATGCTGGGCTTCTTCCTGGCCGCCAACCTGCTGCCGCCCCAGGCGCTGCTGATCCCCGTGTTCAAGATGTTCCAGCAGATCCACGTGCCCTACTGGATGAGCGACAGCGGCACCATGCTGAACAACTTCTGGGGGCTCATCCTCGTCAACGTCGCCTTCCAGCTCGGCTTCTGCACGTTCGTCCTCAGCAACTACATGAAGACGATCCCGATGGAGATCTATGAGTCGGCCGAGCTCGACGGCGCCAGCGTCTTTCGCCAGTACTGGCAGATGACGATGCCGCTCGTCCGCCCGGCGCTGGCCGCCCTCGCGACGCTCGAGGTCACCTGGATCTACAACGAGTTCTTCTGGGCGACGGTGCTCCTGCAGCGCAGCGACAAGTTCCCGATCACCAGCGCGCTCAACAACCTGCGCGGCCAGTTCTTCACCGACACCAACCTCGTGGCGGCCGGCTCGGTGCTCGTCGCGATGCCGGTGCTGATCGTGTTCTTCGTGCTCCAGAAGCAGTTCGTCTCGGGGCTGACGCTCGGCTCGACGAAGGGCTGAGCCCCGGCCGGGTCAGGAGGCGTTGCTCAGGGCCAGCGCCTCGCCTCCGTCGGCGACCCGCACCTCGACCTTGCCGCCGTCGCCGACCTCGCCGGCGATGAGCAGCTTGGCGAGCGGGTCGCCGATGGCGGTCTGGATCAGCCGCCGAAGCGGCCGCGCGCCATAGGCGGGGTCATAGCCCTTGTCGGCGAGCCAGGTGCGCGCCTCGTCGGCGACCGTGATGGTGATCCGGCGGACGGCCAGCCGCTTCTCGAGCAGCGCGAGCTGGAGGTCGACGATGTGGGCCAGCTCGTCCTTGGTCAGCGCGTCGAAGACCACGATCTCGTCGAGCCGGTTGAGGAACTCCGGCTTGAA
>JAGQUE010000352.1 GCA_020438665.1 Nocardioidaceae bacterium
CAGCTGTCCGGTCTTGATCTGCTTGGTGGCGAAGGCGGTGCCCGTCACCGCGGGGAGGCCGTACTCGCGACACACGATCGCGGCGTGGCTCATCATGCCGCCGACGTCGGTGACCGTCGCCTTGATCTTGCCGAACACCGGCGCCCAGGACGGCGCGGTGAGCGGGGCGATCAGGATCTCGCCGTCCTCGATCTCGTTGATCTGGTCGGCGCCGAAGATCACCCGGGCGGGACCCTCCACCAGACCCGGTGACGCGGCGAACCCCTTGAGGGTGCCGTCGCCCTCGCCGTCGCCGCCGGCCCGGAGCCACGACGACACCGAGTCGGAGGTGATGCCCCACAACATGACGGTGAAGGGCTCGGTGACGACCTCCGGCGGGATGCCGAGAGCGGGCGGGGCGCTCCACTGGCGCAGCGCCGTGAGGGTGGCCTTGCGGTCGTCGATCTCCTGGCCCCAGAAGCCGGGACCGCGCGACGGCGCCCCGACCTACCAGGCCGAGTAGTAGTCGAACAGCGCCTCGGAGACCTCATAGCGCCGCAGCAGGAAGATGTCGTCGACCTCCGCGATGAAGCCGGCGCCCTGGAGCACCTCACCGAAGGCGCGCATCTTGCGCCAGATCACCGAGTGGGCCCAGTGCTCGACATAGAAGTTGTGGTTCTCCACATAGGGGAACACGGTGCGCGACAGCCCGAGCTTGGCGTCGAACGCCGCGCGGTCCTCGTCGGTGGCGAGCAGGTCGCGGTACTCGGAGACGACGCGGTCGCGCTCGGCGTGCAGCGCGGCCACGGGGCGGTCGAGGTCGGCGCCTGACGCGACCTTGTCGATGTAGTCGGCGATGTAGCCGAACGGCACCTCGACGTTCTGGATCCAGATCTTGTCGGAGTGATAGAAGCCCGACCCGGTCGAGAAGTTGAACCAGGGCTCGCAGGCGGCGTCCCACTGGGCGATCCACGCCTGGCCGGCGTCGTCGGCCTTGAGCAGCTGGCAGGTCTGCTCGACGTCCCGAGAGGCGAACCGGTCGGCGATGCCGCTCGCGACGGCCTGGCGGGCCAGCTTCTTGAGCTCGTCGTCGGGCCGGAAGAGGTCGACGTCGACACCGGCGACCATCTTGGCGATCGCCAGGTCGGGGATGCTCGGCCAGGCGGCCTTGCAGAAGCCGAAGAAGTCGAGGTAGGCGGCATAGCCGAGGTTGAGGAACTCGAAGTGGTACTGCCACAGCGTCATCGCCCGGTCGAGCAGAGCGTGGTAGGTGCGCATCAGGTGGTCGCCCGAGCCACGGCCGGCGCCGGAGGTGATGACCTCCATGTCCTCCATCTCGGGGAGGGGGGCGATCTCGAGATCGGTCATCTCCTGGACCAGGGCCCGCACCTTGACCAGCCAGTCGTCATAGAGCCGGTTCCAGTTGCCGAAGTAGAAGCCGGCCCGCTCCATGAACTGCGGGACGCGACCCTCGATGTCCTCGACCGGCGCGGGCACCGGGGAGAGGTAGACATAGCCGTTGAGGATGCGGTAGTCCACGCCGTACGCCGGCGGCACGAGGTAGTGACGGGTGTTGTACTGGCCCAGCGCCGAGATGGCCATCTCGAACAGCGCCGCGTCCCAGGGCGACAGCGCCTCGGGCCAGTGCACCCCGTCCTGGAACCAGAAGCCGCCCTCCTCATAGTCGCGGCGCTCCTCGCTGAACAGGGAGGAGTAGGCATAGAGCCGCTCCCATCCCTCCGCGCCCGGAGGCGTCTCGATGTCGAACGGGCTCGGGAAACGATCGGCCATGGAGTTCCTCCGGTGGAGCGGCCCGGTCAAGCCGGGGAGGGGTGTTGGGTTCGGTGCTGGTGGTGCTGGTGCTGCCGGGCTCCCGAGTCACGAAGCCGCCCGAGTCACGAAGCCGGCGATCCTCCACTGCGGGAGTAGAGAGGGTTGACGAGCGTCGACACGATGCTGCTCATGAGGTCCTGGGTGGCGTTGACGGCCGTGGACTTCTTGCTCCAGACGGTCTCGGGACGCGCCTGGAGGAGGACGACGTCCTCGCCGGCCGGCAGGTCGTCATCGACGGCCCACTCGATGTCCTGGGGGCAGCCGTAGTGCTTCTCGGCGGAGCGTGCGAGCCGGGCGATGGCGACGATCTCGTCGTCGGTCAGCGACGGCGTCTCCGCCAGCCCGGCGTCGAGCTCGAGCTTGACGACCCGGTCGCCCTGGAGCTGGTAGGCGTGGGTCTTGGGCGAGATGACGCGGCGCCCGATCTGGTACATCACCTTGTCGACCAGGAAGTTGTCGGGGGTGACCTCGCCGGAGACGACGCCTTCGCCGAAGCCCCAGGCGGAGTCGATGCAGATGCCGGACCGGTCGCCGTTGGTCGGGTCGAGGGTGAAGGCGACGCCGGCCGAGCGGGGCCGCACCATCTTCTGCACCGCGACCGCCATGTCGACGTCGGTGTGGTCATAGCCGAACTCCGTGCGATAGGCGATCGCGCGGTCGGTGAACAGGCTGGCCCAGCAGGCCTTGACGTGCTCGAGGACGCTGTCGGCACCGCGCACCCACAGATAGGTGTCGTGCTCGCCGGCGAAGGAGGCGTCCGGGGTGTCCTCGGCCGTCGCCGAGGAGCGTACGGCGACCGGCAGGTCGGGCACGCCGCAGTAGTCGCACAGTGCCTGGTAGGTGGCGCGGATCTCGTCCTCGATCTCGGCGGGGATCTCCCACGCCTTGACCATCTCGCGGGCCCGGGCGGCCGCCACCGTCAGCCCGTCGGTGTCGCCGACGGTCACGGCACGCAGCTGCTCGGTGAGCTCCTGGTAGGTGCCGGAGTGCTTGCGGGCGTCGGCATAGACCCGGGTGGTCACGGCGAAGCCGGGCGGCACGGGCAGCCCGACCTGGCTCATCGTCCCGAGGGAGCCGCACTTGCCGCCCACCAGCGGCTTGAACTCCTCGGTCAGGGTGTCGAACGTGATGACATGCGGCTGGTCACACATCGGCTGCCTCCCCCAGGTCGAAACGCGGGTCGGTGTTGGGGGGCAGGGCCGCGAGGTCGGGGACGGCGATCTCCTGCGCCCGGTTGCGATAGAGCACGAGCGCCGTCACACCGCCGTCGATGAGGCGGATCCGCACGAACTCGGTGTTGAACGGCTCACCCGGGTCATAGCCCATGACCGAGGTGGCGAACGCCCGGATCGGCCCCGAGTGGGTCGCCACGACGATCTGCTTGGCCGTCGTGGCCTGCTGGAGCGTCAGGATGCCGCGCCAGAAGCGGCGTACGGCGGAGACCGGCGGCTCGAAGTAGAGCATCGGCATCGTCAGCCAGTGGGTGATGGGGTCGCCGCCGCCCTGCTGGATGCCCCAGAACCGGTCCATCTCGACCAGCCAGCCCGGCCGCTCGCCGAGGCCGATCCGCTCGAACTTCTCCATCTCGCGGTGATAGATCCGGAACGCCGACGTGACGTCGCGTGGCCCCTCGGGCGTAGCCACCTCGAAGTTGCGGAAGTTGTGGTCGTCGTGGACGCCGGAGACGACGGCGCCCTCGCGGTCGAAGAGCCGGATGTTGTCGAGCAGCCCACGCCGCAGGTGCTCGGCGGTCTGCCGGGCGCGGTTGGTCGGGGCGCTGACGATCTCGACGGTGGTGTCGGACTGGACGCGCCGGGCCAGCTCCTGGCCGCGGCGATGGGCCTGCCAGCTGCCGAGCGGGGTCAGGCCGGACTCCGAGGAGTAGCCCTGGGTCTCGCCGTGTCGGACGAGGTAGATGTCGGTGGCGACGGTCGCGAGCTGGTCGCGGCGCTCCGGGACGATCTCCTTGGTGCGGGTCACCTCGGCCCAGGCACGGCTGGTGCCGAGACTCTCGCCGTCGAAGGCCACGGTCTCGCCCAGGGCGCCCCCGTCGGCGACCCGGTCGCGGAAGCGGCGCAGATAGAGCGGGACGTCGGCGCCCTCGTCACCGTCGCCGTCGCGGTCGCGCGCCTCGGCGGCGCGGGCGGCCCGGCGCTGCTTGTGGCGCTGGAGGTAGGCCGGCGGGTCCACCCGCTCGGTGCGGGGGATCACCGGGCTGCCCGGCTCCTGGGGAGAGGCGCCCTCGGCGTCCTCGGTCGGGTCCATGACGTCGCTGCTCATGTGTGGACCGTCAGGAACTTCTGGTTGACCACGCCGTCGTAGTAGAACAGCGCGCGGCCCATCTCGGCCTCGGTCCAGGTGATCGGCTCGCTGTCGGGGTCCACCCAATAGCCGCCGGTGAACATCTCGTTGCGGTTGCCCACCGGGTCGAAGAAGTAGAGACACTGGCCCCGGGTGGCACCGTGCCGCGTCGGGTTGGTCTCGATGTTGACCCCGTGGTAGGCGCACACGTCGGCGGCCGTCCGCAGGTCGTTCCAGCCGTCCACCCAGAAGGCGAAGTGGTGGAGCCCACCGTTGGGACCGGTGATCAGCGCGATGTCGTGGGAGCTGTGAGACACCTCGAGCCACGTCGCGATCTGGAACCCGTCGTCGCCGACCACCTGCTCGGTGAGTCGGAAGTCGAGGTGCTCGCTGAGGAACCCGGTGACGGTGTCGACCTCTTCCGCGGTCAAGAAGATGTGGTCGATACGCGGCGGGGCCATGCCGACCAGGCCCATCGGGCGCGGCGGCGGGTTGGTCTGGGGAAGCAGGTTGCCTACCTGCTGCATGCCGTGGACCAGCTCCATCTGTTGGCCGCTGGGAAGCTCGAAGCGGATCGACTCGCCGTGACCCTCGGCCCATTCGCCGGCGGCGAAGCGCTTGACGGCGACGCCCGCGGCCTCGAGCCTGCCCTGGTAATGGTCCAGGTCCTCCCGATGGGTGACCTTGAAGCCCAGGTGGTTGAGCCCGTGGGTCGGCTCGAGGGTGAGGACGAGCGAGTGGTGCTGGTGCTCGTCCCAGCACTTCAAGAAGACGCGGTTGTTCTCACGACCGGTCTCGATGAGGCCGACGACCTCGGAGTAGTAGGCGGTGGCCAGCTCGAGATCCGGGACGCGGAGCTCGACGTGGGAAAGGCGCAGGATGCTCATGTGTGAACCCTCATGAAGCGGTCGTTGAGCTCGCCCTCGTAATAGAAGACGGCTCGGCCGATGTTGTCCTCGGTCCAGGTGATGGTCGGGAAGTCGGGGTCGGGCCGGTAGCCACCGGTGAAGACCTCGTTGCGGGTGCCGAGCGGGTCGAAGAAATAGATCGTCGAGCCGCGGGTGACACCGTGGCGGGTGGGGCCCACGTCGAGCTGGATGCCGTTGTAGGCGAGGATGTCGGCCGCGTCGCGGACGTGGTCCCAGTCGTCGAGCCAGAAGGCGAAGTGGTGGAGCCCCCCGTTGGGGCCGTGGACCACCGCGAGGTCGTGGGGGGAGTGCGACCGCTCGAGCCAGGCGCCGAGCTGGTGGCCGTTGCCGTCCAGGAGCTGCTCGGTGATCCGGAAGCCGAGCACGTCCCGATAGAACTGCGAGGCCTCGCCCACCTCTTCGGCGGTGATCAGCAGGTGGTCCATCCGCGGCGGCAGGATCAGCGACGGCGGCCCGGGGACGCCGGCCGCTGCGAACGGGTCGGGGTTGACCCGGCCGCGAGTGGTCTCGACCTTCTCGAGGTCGTGGACCAGCTCCATGATGTGGCCACTCGGGGTGACGAAGCGGATGCTCTCACCCTGTCCGACGGTCTCACCCTTGCTGAGGCGCTGCACCGGCAGCCCGAAGCGGGCGACCTTGTTCTCGAGGTCGTTCAGGTCGTCCTCGTGCTGCACCTTGAAGGACATCAGGTCGAAGCCGACGCGCGGCGCATAACGAAGCCGGAGCGAGTGGTGGTCCGACTCGTCCCAGCAGCGGAGATAGACCGAGTCCTCGTCGCGGCCCGTGACGGCCATGCCGAGCACCTCGGTGTAGTAGGCCGTGGACAGGTCGAGATCGGTGACCGTGATGTCGACATGGGCCAGCCGCAGGATCCCGCCGGGCTCGCGCGCTGGTCGATCGGGACGCCGGCGCGGGTTCAGGTCGCGGATGACCTCGCGGAAGGTGCCATCGGGCGTGCCCTCCGCATAGTCGCGTTCCTCCGCGCGGTCACCCACGATCGGGCCCGAGGTCGGTGGCGGGGTGTTCATGGCGAGGAACGTAGGCCCGGCGTTCCGCATGCGGGGAAGCGTGTACCCCTATGCGGGACAGGTTTGCGTAACCTCACTCACATGACCGACGCCACGGGACCGTCGCCCCACGCCGCGACCGGCCGACCCGAGGAGATGCGCGAGCGGCTCGCCGACTATGTCCTCGCCCTCCACCAGGCCTATCTGCGTCACGCGGAGCTGTTGGCGCCGGCGGAGCGCGCGGCCCTGCCGCTGTCCGACGACCGGCCGCTCACCGTGGCGATCGCCGCGGCTCGCGAGCTGCACCTCGTGGCCACCCACGACCGGCTCCCGGCCCCGCGCGGTCCCGAAGTCGAGGTGAGCGAGGAGACCGCCGGCGTGCACTGGACGGTGCGCTTCTTCGACCCCTCGATCCTGCCCGAGCTGGGCCTGGTGGGCGGTCCGGGCGAGGACGCCACCCTTGCCGTACGCCGGGTGCTCGGCGTCGCCGAGGTGGTCTATCACCTGTCGGTCTCGATCGGTGGCGGGCTGACCGTGCACCATGCGCAGCACGCCGGCGTGGCCCTGGCCAACCAGCATGCGGCCGCGGTCCGCGACGGCCAGTCGCTGAGGAGGGCCTTCCCGGGCCGCGAGGCGTGGGTCGACGAGTTCGTCCGCGCCGACCGGCTCGACCTGCCGCTCAGCGCCCGACTGCTGGCCCGGGAGCTCGCCGGCCCGGCGCTGACCGACGCCGAGCTGGCCGGCGACCTGCCGGCGTTGCGAGCGGCGCTGCTGGCGGTCGGGCGCGGGGAGCGCCGATGACCCGCGTCGCCGGGACGACCCAGACCCTCAACAGCGTGGCCACCGCCGCGCGCATGCTGCGCGAGTTCGGCAAGGGGGACACCCAGCTCGGCGTCAGCGAGCTCGCTCGCCGTGTGGGGGTCGGCAAGAGCACGGCCCACCGGGTGGTGTGGACGCTGGTCGCTGAGGACCTGCTGGAGAAGATCGAGGACACCGGGCTGTTCCGGCTCACCTCGACGATGCGCAACCTCGGCATCAGCGCCGAGACGGCGCTATCGCTCCACCAGGCGGCGACCGGGCCGCTCGACCGGCTGCGCAGCGTCACCGACCAGACCCTGCACGTCGCGATCCTCGACGGCACGGACGTGCTCTATGTCGAGCGACGCGAGAGCCCGACGGCGCTCGCGGTGTTCCGTGGTGTCGGCGGTCGCAACGCGGCGCACGCCACCTCGACGGGCAAGGTGCTGCTCGCCTATCTCGACCCCGACGAGCAGTCCCAGCTGGTGCGCACGATGCGGCTGACCCGCAAGACGGGCTACACGATCACCAACCGGAGCGCGCTGCTCCACGAGCTGGCCGAGGTGCGCCGACGCGGCTACGCCGAGAACGTGTTCGAGTCCGAGGCGGGGATGGTGTCGATCGCCGCCCCCATCCGCGGCCGCACCGGTCACGTGGTGGCGGCGATGTCGGTCGCGGGCGCCGTACCTGCAGGTGACCCCGAGCCGATGCGACGGCTGGTTCGGCCGTTGATCGAAGCAGCCGAGCAGGTCTCGCACAACCTCGGCTGGCGCCGGCCCGGCCACGGAGACAGCCGGTGACCGCGCCGGCCGAGAACTGGACGCGGGTGTGCCGCGTCGAGCACGTCCCGGACGACTCCCCGGTCGGGGTCGAGCTGCGGGGGGAGGACGAGACAGGTCGGGTCTGCGTCGTCCGGGTGCCCGACGGCGTCCGCGCGATGCTGGACCGCTGCCCCCACCGCGACATCCGGCTCTCCGGCGGCGTGGTCCGCGACGGTCTGCTCACCTGTCCCGGCCACTTCTGGCGGTTCGACCTCGTCGATGGTCACCGCACGGACGAGCCGGGCCAGGTGCTGTCGCTCTATCCGACCAGGGTGACGGAGGACGGCTGGGTCGAGGCCAGGCTGCCGGAGGCCTCGCCGCCGGTGTCGATGAGGGCGTGGCTGCTCGAGCAGGCCCGCAGCCCGGCGGCCTCGGACAACGGTCGGGCGGCCCGCCCCCCGGGGGTTAGCGGCCGCTAACCTGTCCCCGTGACACGCCGGGAGCAGATCCTCGACACCGCCGCCCGGCTGTTCGCCTCGCGTGGCTTCCACGGCGTCTCGGTCGCCGACCTGGGCGCGGCCTGCGGGATCTCGGGACCAGCGCTCTACAAGCACTTCGCCTCCAAGGAGGCCATCCTCGCGGAGATGCTGGTCTCGATCAGCGAGGAGCTGCTCGAGGTCGGCAACGTGCGCGTCGCCGAGGCCGAGGGCCCGACCGAGGCACTGGCCGCGCTCATCGACTGGCACATCGACTTCGCGCTGGAGCACCGCGCGCTCATCGTCGTCCAGGACCGCGACTGGGAGTCCCTGCCCGACGACGCCCGCGAGACGGTGCGCACCCTGCAGCGCTCCTATGTCGAGCTGTGGAGCCGCCAGCTCCGGCTGCGCGACCGGACCCGCACCCGCGACCAGGCACGAGCGATGGCGCACGCGGCGTTCGGCCTGATTAACTCCACGCCACACAGCGGCGTGCTCCCAGACAGCCGGATGCGGCCGCTGCTACGGGTGATGGCGCTCGGCGCGCTCGGCGTTCCGACGACCCCGGACTGACGACCCGGGACTGACCACGACCCCGGACTGACGACGACCCCGGACTGACGACGACCCCGGACTGACGACGACCCCGGACTGACGACGACCCCGGACTGACCGGGCAGGTGAGGCACACCTCTAGACAGATCGCCCTTTTCCACAGCAGATGCGGAATATGGTCGATGTACAGGACGTGCAGCATCGCGTCTCGGGCCCCTTGCTGGCCGCGCTCCTGATCGTGGCCGTGGGGCCGAGCGCACCCGCGTCCGCCGAGGAGCCGGTCTGGCAGCCTCCCACCACCCTCGGGGTCGCCGATCCCGACGAGCTGACGATCGTCACCGACGACGCGGGCAACGACACCGCCGCGTGGTTCCGCAGGCGCACCGTCGGCGGGGTCGCCTTCGCCGAGCCGGTGGTGGCCCAGCGCGCGGCCGGTGACACCTGGTCACTGCCGACCGTGATGGGGCGGGCCTCGCACGACCCGGACATCACCCTGGCCACCACCCCGTCCGGACAGATCACCGCCGTCTGGGTCAACGAGACGCTCGACGGCAGTGGCGCCCCGACCGAAGCGCAGCTGCAGATCTCCGTGTTCGACCACGGGCAGTGGTCCGCCGCCGCCACCCTGTGGCGCGGCAACCGGGCCAAGGACCCGGTCATCGCGGTGGACCCGTCGGGTCGCGCGGTGCTCGCCTGGACTCGGGTGGGCGCGCGCAACGCTGCCTTCGTCGCGACCCGTGACGTCGAGGGGACCTGGAGTGCACCACGACGTCTTGACGACGGCAGTCGTCGCGCCGTCTGGGCGCGAGGGGCCGGCATCGGTGACAACGGCATCGCCGTGGTGACGTATGTCGACAATGCCGGCGTGCACGCCGCCCGGTGGACGGGTGCCTCGTGGTCGGGCTCGCGGCGGCTGACCAAGACCAGGCCGACCGAGCTCGCGTTCGCGGTGAGCCCCGACGGCCGCGCCGCGATCGCCTACACCGCCAGCAGGACGGCGCCCGTGCGCGAGCGGATGATGAACGGCGCGGGCGGCTGGAGCGTCGCCAAGCGCATCGACAGCCGAAGCGGCCCGGTCGACGACCATGCCCTGTCTCTTGCCGCGTGCCCCAAGGGCGGCTGGGGTGTCGCGTGGGCCACCGGCCTGCACCAGCTCCGCCTGCGCGAGTTCGACGCCGCCACGTGGCGCAAGGACCGCGTGATCCACCGCGCCGTCGGCACTCCTCGCGAGACCCACCTGATCTACCACAACAACGGCGACGCGATGCTCATCTGGAACGAGGACCTGCCGACTCCCTTCGCCGCTCAGATCAAGGCCCTCACCCGCACCAGCCGGGACTGGACCCCCGACGCGGTGTCGGTCAGCGGCAACGAGACCAACCTGGTCAACCTGCGCGCGGTGGACAACCTCAACGGCCACATCGTGGTCGCGTGGGACCGCGTCAACTCCGGACCCGACCAGATCCAGTCGGCCAGTGCGTTGTGGGCCAACGGCACCGTCATCAACTGACCTGTCCTGCCGCCGCGCGGTCGGGCGCGCTCAACGGATGCCCTCAGAAGAGGTGGTCCAGGTCGGCAGCGGTGTCCCCCTCGGGGTCCGCCACCAGAGCGAGGATCCGCTCGGCGCGCAGCATCGCCTCGAGCCCGGTCTCGACGTCGTCGGCGGCCTCGGTCGGCGCCCCGCCACCGCGCTCGTGGAGACGCGCGAGGAGCACGTCGCGCGGCAGACCGCGCAGATGCGTGAGCACGAACGGGTCCAGGTCGACCAGCCAGGACAGCTGCAGCCCGACCGCGAGGGCGTGGGGGCAGGGGTCGACCCAGGCGTGGCAGGTGCAGGACGCCCCGAGCTCGCCGCCATAGGGAAGCAGCTCGATGCCGCCCTCCTCGGCCTCCTCGACCAGCTGGTGGGGCAGGTCGCCCGCCAGCATCGCGGCGATGCGACCGGACTCGGCCCCGACGAGCTCGACGAAGAGCTCGGCGGCTGACCCGTCGAGGACGGGCACGGTCACGCTGACAGCCCCTGGCTCGTCGTCCTCCACGGCCGCGAAGAAGCGGCCCTCCTCGACTGTGATGGGCCCCACCCGCGCAGCCCGAGCCAGCGAGCGCGCCTGCCGGAGGTCGGTGTCGGAGAAGGAGGACTCCTCGACCGCCCGCAGCCACGCCTTGGCCCACCAGCTCCGGGCGCGGGTCGCGGTCCGGCGAGGCGGGAGCCGCGGGTGGGTGACCGCGGTCATCCGGGTCGCCGCCGCAGCGTCACCAGGTCACGCAGGTCGTCGTTGCTGAGCTCGGTCAGCGCAGCCTCGCCGCGGGCGAGGACGGTGTCGGCGAGCGCGCGCTTGCGGGTGAGCAGCTCGGCGACCTTCTCCTCAACCGTGCCTTGGGTGATCAGCCGGTGCACCTGGACCGGCTTGGTCTGGCCGATCCGGTGGGCCCGGTCGGTGGCCTGCTCCTCGACGGCGGGGTTCCACCAGCGATCGAAGTGGATCACGTGGTCGGCCCGGGTGAGGTTGAGACCGGTGCCCCCCGCCTTGAGGCTCAGCAGGAAGACCGGAGCCTCCCCGTCCTGGAACCGGCGCACCATCGACTCTCGGTCGCGGACGGTGAGCCCACCGTGGAGGAACAGGTGAGGCAGGCCGAGCGCGGTCAGGTGGGTCTCGAGCAGGTGGCCCATCGCGACGTACTGGGTGAACACCAGCGCGGCCCCGTCCTCGGCGACCACCGTGGTCAGCAGCTCGTCGAGGGCGTCGATCTTCTCCGAGCGCCCCGCCAGCCGGCCGCTGGCCTGCTTGAGGAAGTGGGCGGGGTGGTTGCAGATCTGCTTGAGCCCGGTGAGGAGCTTGAGCACCAGCCCGCGCCGGCCCTCGGGGTCGGCCCGCTCGATGCGCTCCATCACATCGCGGACGAACGCCTCATAGAGCACGGTCTGTTCGCGGGTGAGGCCGAGCGGGTGGTCGGTCTCGGTCTTGGCCGGAAGCTCGGGGGCGATGCCGGGATCGGACTTGCGCCGTCGCAGCAGGAACGGGCCGATGAGGCCGGCGAACTGTCGCGCCTTGGTGGGCTCGAGCCCCGACTCGATCGGCGCAGCCCACACCTTGCGGAACGCGTTGCGACTGCCGAGCAGCCCAGGGGTGACCCAGTCGAGGATGGCCCAGAGCTCGGTCAGGTTGTTCTCGACGGGTGTGCCCGTGAGCGCGACCCGGGCGCGGCTGGCGATGGTCCGCAGCCCCCGGGCGGTGGCCGAGGCCGGGTTCTTGACGTGTTGCGCCTCGTCGGCCACGACGAGGTCCCACGGCACGCCCCCGAGCGCCTGAGCGCCCCCGCTGGCGGTGTCGCTGCGCATCGTGCCATAGGTGGTGAGCACGAACCCGCCGCGCAGTCCGGTCAGGTCACGCCGGGTGCCGTGGAAGCGCCGGACCGGCTCGCCAGGAGCGAACCGGGCGATCTCGGCCTCCCAGTTGCCCATCAGCGATGCGGGACAGACCACCAGCGTCGGACCGGCATCCGGATCGTGGTCGCGGCGGTGGAGGTGGAGCGCGATGAGCGTGACGGTCTTGCCGAGACCCATGTCGTCGGCCAGACACGCACCCAGGCCGAGTTCGGTGAGTTCCACCAGCCAGGTCAACCCCTGCCGCTGGTAGTCGCGCAGCCGACCCTCCAGCCGCGGGGAGGGGCCGATCGGGGCGCGCGTGGCAGCGTTCTGGAGCCGGTCGCGCATCCGGAGCAGGCTGGCGCCGACGATGACCTCCTGCTCGGCGTCCTCGACCTCCACCACCCCGGTGAGGGCGGCCGCCAGGGCCTGCACCGGCTTGACGGTGCGCACGAGCCGTCTCTTGGCCTTGCGCGCGATCGCGGGGTCGACCACCGTCCAGTTGTCGCGGAGCTTGAGGATGGGCGCCGTCGCCGCGGCCAGCTGGTCCATCTCGGCGTCGGTCAGCGGCTCGCCGTGGAGGGCGAGCTGCCAGTGGAAGGCGAACACCGACTCGGCCGAGAGCAGCCCGGTCTGCAGCGGCTCCTCGTGAAGGCTGGTCGCCGGCCCCGGGGCGGAGCGTCGGTCGAGGACGGTGCTGGCCGTGAGATCGCGCCCCAGGCTGCGGGGCCAGAGCACGTCGACACCGCGGGTCTGGAGCGCCGCGACGCCCTGGTCGAGCAGGCTGACCAGCTCGTCGGTGTCCAACGTGATCTCGTCGGGCACGCGCAGCTCGAGCAGCCGCTCGAGAACCGGCCAGGCCTCGGCAGCACCGCGCAGCGCGATGCTGGCATGGGTGCGGGCCCGGGCGCCGAACCCGTGGCTCGCGCCGATGTCCGGTTCGGCCCAGAGCAGCGCCGCGTCGCACACATGGAGCGGGTTGTGCTGGTCGTGGACCTGGAGGACCAGCCGCACCGAGCCGGCGACCAGCTCCTCCTCGTCGGCCTCGACCCGCAGTGACAACGTGACCAGCGACGGCAGGTCGTCGGGCGGCGTCTGGCGGTGGCGGTCGATGCGGGCCTGCAGTCGCGCTTGGAAGTCGGCCCGCCGCCGCTCGGCCTCGGCCGCCCGCTGGTCGGGAGTCTCCTCCGGGGACCCGCCGACGGGGCGGACCGGGGGCCGGCGTGGAGTAGCCAGCGGGGCACTGCGGGGCATCGTGTCGACGACCGCCTCGACCATCCGACGGATCACGACCTCGGCCGACGGCGCATCGAGGTGGTCGTGGGCCCGCGCCTGGGCGAGCATGGCGATGCGATCCTCGTCGGCCGCGTCGAGCTCGGAGACCCGCCAGCGCGGGACGGCCGACGCGTCGGGCTCGAAGCGACCGGCCGCCACCAGCCGCATGGCGAGGAGGGCCGCCCCCGACAGCAGGGCCACGCTCGGGTGCAGGTCGTCGCGGGCGTGGGCACGGGTGAGGATGGGGAGCGCCGCGCGCATCGGGAGGCTGACGGTGCGGCGGGCGTCGCTGAACTCGATGTGGGAGTCGCGTGGCGGCTCGGCAGCGTGGAGGACGGCCGGCCCCGTGACCGGGACGAAGCTCACCGCTCACCTCCTCCGCGTCCGTCGACGACCCTAGCCCGGCCCGCCGACACTGGGGTGGGTCGCGGCCGAGTAGGACAACCAGGCAGGTACTACCGTTGCCGCCGTGAACATCCTCGATGCGCAGATCGCCCGACTCGACGGGACCCCTGGCACCCTCTGCGACATCACCGGAGGTCGGCCCGCCCTCCTGGTCAACGTCGCGAGCAAGTGTGGGCTGACCCCGCAGTACACCGCCCTCGAGCAGCTCCAGGCCAGCTACGGCGCCCGCGGCTTCACCGTGGTCGGGCTCCCGTGCAACCAGTTCGGCGGCCAGGAGCCCGGCTCGGCCGACGAGATCGCGGAGTTCTGCTCGGCGACCTATGGCGTGAGCTTCCCGATGACCGAGAAGATCGAGGTCAACGGGCCGGGCCGCCACCCGATCTATGACGAGCTGGTCAAGTCCGCCGACACCGACGGCGCCGACGGCGACATCCGTTGGAACTTCGAGAAGTTCCTGATCGCCGGCGACGGCTCCGTCGTCGCCCGCTTCAACCCGCAGGTCGTGCCCGACGACCCGCGCGTCCTCGATGTCGTCCAGCAGCTCGTCGGCTGACGGCCCACTAGTGGTCGCCGGCATCGGCTCGCCCGGTCACGCGACCGGGCTCGAGATCCTGCTGCTCCAGGGCTCGACGGTCGAGCGCCGCCCCGGCTATCGGGTCGTCCGCACTCCGGCCAACCCGACCTATCACTGGGGCAACTTCCTGCTCGTCGACCGGGCGCCCGAGCCCGGCTCGCTGGCCGCCTGGGTCTCCAGGTTCCGGGCCGAGCACCCGACGGCCGCCCACGTCGCTATCGCCATCGACGACCCCGAGCCGCGACTCGACCCGGCCGAGGCCCAAGAGCTCGGGTTGGCCGTCGAGCACGACCAGACCCTCACCGCGTCGCGTCTCTCGCCCGTCGAGCCGATCGACGGTGTCGACCTCCGCGCCGTCGACCCCGGGAGCGATGCGCCGTGGGCCGCGCTGGTCGACATGGAGCTGCTGGACTTCGAGGGCGGCGACATCGGGGGCCATCGGGCCTTCCTCGAGCGGCGCTACGCCGGGCACCGCGCACTCTCGGCCGCCGGTCACGGCAGCTGGTATGCCGCGTTTGTCGGCGACCGGCCCGTGTCGACGCTGGGCCTGTTCCGGCTGCCCAGCGGGCGCGCCCGCTATCAGCAGGTGATGACCGACCCGGCCTATCGCCAGCGTGGCATCGCCGGGGCGCTGCTGCGGTTCGCCGGACACGACCAGCAGGCCCAGGGCGCCGGCGAGCTCGTCATCGTCGCCGACCCGGAGGGACCGGCGATCGGCGTCTATCGGCGAGCCGGCTTCGTCGACGTCGCGCCGGAGTGGGCACTCTATGCCGCTCCGCCGGAGTGACGAGCAGCCCGACGTCGTACCCATTCGGGCGAAAGGGATTCGCCAAGTGAGGCTGGCCTTCCTTAGGCTTCCCGGGTGACCGAGACCGCGACACCGCCCGCCGCCACCGGCGGCGGCAACAAGCTCGACAGCAAGGTCCTCATCATCGCCGGAGTCGTCGTGCTCGGGGCGATCATGTCGATCCTCGACA
>JAGQUE010000353.1 GCA_020438665.1 Nocardioidaceae bacterium
AGGAACGGGAAGTCGTCGTTGATGCCACCCTCGCGGTAGTGGAGATCGGTGTGGCAGACGCCGCAGGCGGAGATCTTCACGACCGCCTCGCCGGGGCCGGGGTCGGGCACGTTGATCGTCTCGAGACTGACCGGGGCGCCCTTGCTGTGCGCGATGACGGCCTTGACCTGCTGCATCCCTGCTCCTCAACTGTGACGGTGGCGTCAGCGGACGCCTGGGCGCACCCTGCCAACCGGCGGGGCGACCGCGCAAGGGTCGTTCCACCGGGACGGGACTGGCCGGGGGAGGTAGCGTCCCGTGGCATGGCTCCCGACGCCGAGGTGGGCACGTGGGTGGACGCCCGCTACGGCGCCCTCCTGCGGGGTGCCCATCTCCTGTGCGGCGACCTGGCCGAGGCGGCCACCCGGGTGGATGAGGCCCTCGGGATGCTCCAGTCCCGAGCCGGCTCCACCGACCCGGCCGACCGCGAGGACCTCGTGCTGGAGCACCTGCGTCGGGCCGTGTTGAAGGACACCCATGTCCCCGTCGTCGAACGACGGTGGCTCGCGCCGCCCGTCCCGACGACCTCCGTCGACGACGAGACCCACCGCCGGTCGGTCTGGGCACACCTCGCCACCCTGGACCGGGCCGAGCGCGCGATGCTCGTGCTCACCGTCCATGACGGGCTCGACGGTCGCAGCGCCGCGGCCGCCCTGGGGCTCGCCCGCGACGACGCGGAGGAGGCGCTCGTTCGCGCCCTGCGTGAGGTCCCGGCGACCGCCGCCGGACAGCCGTCGCTCCACTGGCTCGAGACCGGGTTGCGACTGTGCGCGGAGGCAACGCCGATCGTGGCCCCCGACGAGGGTCTCATCCGGGAGCGCGCCGCCCAGGTCGCCGGCGCCCGCCGCCGCCGGGTGACGACCGTGGTCGCGGCGCTGGTGGTGTTGCTGGTGGGCACCACGTTCGTGGCCTGGCTCGTGGACCCGGAGGTGGGCTCCCCCGGTGCCGGGGTCGGCCCCGCGGACCCACCGTCTCGAGCCCCGGCCGGCACCGACGGCGAGCGCCAGCTGAGCGGGGTCAGCCTCGGCGAGCCCGCCCGGGTCGGCTGGTCCTGGGGGACGACGTACGTCCCACCCGGAGGCGACCCGATCGAGATGGACCTGCCGGCGACGACACGGGTCAAGAGCATCACCCCGTTCCGGGGCGGCGCCCTCGTGCTCGAGAACGACGGTCTCAACGACGCGCTCTATCTCGACCTCGTCGGCCCGGACGGCGGCCTGCTGTGGCGCCGCCTGGCCGCTCCCAGGGTGGTGACTGGTGACGAGGGTCGGCGCGTCGCCTATGCCCTCTATGACCAGGCCACGGGCGCCTACCTGCTGACCCTGGCCGACGCCACCTCCGCCGAGCAGCCTGAGCGGACCTGGCTCTATGACCAGGACGTCGTCCCCGTCGGGGTGCTGGGCGACCAGGTCGCGTTCACCCGTCCCCAACGCGTCTTCGGCGTCTGGGTCAACGGCGCGCGGCGACCGGACCTGCTGGACTCCCTCACGATCGGGATGGCCACCTGCACGGCCCGGGGCCTCGTCGGCGGGGTGACGGCCGGCTCCCGGGGCGGGGTTGTCGAGGTGGCGACCGATCGTCCTGTCTGGGAGTCGGCGATCTGGGTGCCGCGCTCGTTCAGCCCCGACTGCGACCGGGTCCTCGCGGTCAACCGGGACGGCACGGGGTGGGGACTGCTGGACGCCGCCACCGGCGACCTCGTCATCCGGCTCGACCTGATCTGGCACGCACCGACGGTCAGTGCCGTGTTCGAGGACGAGCGGAGCGTGCTCATGGTCATCCGTTCGGGACAGTCCCAGGCGCTGGTTCGGTTCGACCCGGAGACCCGCGCGATCGAGCGCGCGAGCGACGTGCTCCCGACCACCTCGCGCATCCAGCTGCCCGACCAGTGACCGGACGGGTGACGCCGCCACAATCTCTTGCAACCCACGTGCAGCCGGTCGCGTCCTCTCCACGAGACAGTGGGAGGAAGCAATGTCGATCGTCATCGACCGAGGAGGAGGCGTGGTGGCCACGTCGAGGGACGCCGCGTTCACGGCCTACCTGCACGCGCGTCAGCCGGCGCTGTTGCGGACGGCCTATCTGATCACCGGCGACCGGACCACGGCCGAGGACGTCCTGCAGACCGCCCTGGCCAAGCTCTACCTGGCCTGGGACAGGGTCGAACGGCGCGAGGCGGTCGACGCCTATGTCCGCCGCATCATCATCAACGAGGCCAACTCGCTGTGGCGGTCCCCCTGGCGGCGGCGTGAGCTCGCCGTCGACGAGATCCCCGAGACGGCCTCGACCTCCGACCGCTACGACGAGGGCCAGGCGGACGCGTTGTGGACGTTCGTGCAGACCCTCCCCAAGAAGCAGCGCGCGGTGGTCGTGCTGCGCTACTACGAAGAGCTCTCCGAGGCCGAGATCGCCGACATCCTCGGCATCTCGGTCGGGACCGTGAAGTCGCAGGCCAGCCGTGCCCTCGCCGGCCTGCGCCAACGTGTCCCCAGCTCCCTGCGTCCCGAGCCGCAGGGAGTCTCCCCCGATGACCGCACCCCCGGAAGCAAGGAGGAGGACCGATGACACCCGTCACCCCGTCCTTCGACGACGACGAGCGCGCCCTGGCGCGCGCCCTCCACGGAAGGGTGGATGCGATGAACGAGTCACCACTGGGCCTGCAGGACGTCAGTGCCAAGGCCGGCAAGATCCGGCGTCGCCGCCAGGTGACCGCCGCGGTCGGCGTGGCAGCCGCGGTGGTGATCCTGGTGCCCGCCGCGATCGCGGCCGGCGGTTTCTTCGGCAAGGACCCCGAGCCGCCGGTCGTCAGCCAGTCGTCCACACCCTCGGCGACGCCGAGCGCCGTGGAGTCACCCTCGGCCAGCCCGTCGGTGAGCACCCCGGCGACTCCGGTGTCGCAGGTCTTCGACGTGACGAGCCTCGAACCGGGTGCCGCACCAGCCGTGGCCTATGCCGTGCTCGACTACCGCGGCTATGAGGCTCGTGGCGGGACCATCCACGGCACCGACGGGTCGACGACCCCGCTGCCCGACCTGTCGCTGCGGTCCTTCGCCCCACTGGGCGACGGCTACATCGTCGACATGTGGGATCCCGACACCCTCGCCGAGTGGGTCTTCCAGCTCGACCACAACGGCGCCACGATCGGCGACGGCTGGCAGGCCGACGGCGGCATCGCGGTCTCGCCCGGCGGCACCATCGTCGCCTGGACGGGGACCGACGGCACCGTCTATACGGCGGATGCCGCACACGACGAGATCCTGACGATGCCGGCGATCTCGGCTCCCGGCCCCTACCGGACCGTGGGTGTGGTCGGCGAGGACTGCAAGGAGGGTCGCTCCACCGACGCCGGGTGCACGGTCTTCGTCAACACCAGCGGCACGACGCCGCGGGCGTGGTTCACCACGTCCCACGGGATCGTGGACCGGCTGCCGACGATCACCCAGGCGACGGCCGTGCTCGAGCGCCGGGTGGCGGGTGTGTCCAGCATCGACGAGACGGAGCCGGGCAGCTGCAGCTGGATGATGGAGGACTTCAGCACGAAGCTGTGGCAGTCCTGCGACAACACGCTCGGCGCCATCTCGCCGGACGGCACCATGCTCGTGGGCCTCCCCGACTACCTCGATGGCTTCGGACCGACCACGCTGGACATCCTCGACATGGCCGACGGCACGCCGATCCGGTCGTGGACCGCCGACCAGGCCTCGGCCACCTATTTCCAGGAGGTCTGGGAGGACGAGAGCCATCTGCTCATGGTCACCTTCCAGGACGACGAGTGGGCGATCGTCCGGTTGGGCGCCGACGGCTCCATGGACTACGCCGTCCCACCCGTCAAGAAGTCCATGGACCACGGCCCGTTCGTGCTCGCCCGCCACTGACCCACGACGTGGCCAGTCCCGGCCTCGCGACGTGGGAAGAAGGGCCCTCAGGCAACCACCTGGGTGATCGGCTGGGACGAGTCGGCCGGGAGGTCGAGGCGCGAGGGTTCCCGGCCCCGGGCCACGAGCTCGGCGCCGAGGGCGGCCACCATGGCGCCGTTGTCGGTGCACAGGCCAGGGCGCGGGACGCGGACCCGGATCCCCCGGGCCGCCGCCCGCTCCTCGGCCAGCGCCCGGAGGCGTGAGTTGGCGGCGACCCCGCCCCCGATGAGGATGTCGTCGATGCCCTCACTGCTGGCGGCGTCGACGGCCTTGCGGACCAGGACGTCGCACACCGCCTCCTGGAACGACGCCGCGACGTCGGCGACCGGCACCGGCTCACCGGCGCGTTCGCGAGCCTCGACCCACCGCGCGACGGCCGTCTTGAGCCCGGAGAAGGAGAAGTCGAAGCGGTGTCGCTCCAGGTCGCGTCGCGAGGTGAGACCGCGGGGGAAGTCGACATAGAGCGCGTTGCCCTCACGGGCCGCGCGGTCGATGTGGGGGCCGCCGGGGAACGGCAGCCCGAGCAGCCGGGCCACCTTGTCGAAGGCCTCCCCCGCAGCGTCGTCGATGGTCGACCCCAGCGGCTCGACCCCGGTCGTCACGTCGGCGACTCGCAGCAGCGAGGAGTGACCGCCCGACACCAGCATCGCCAGCACGGGTTCGGGCAGCGCGCCGTGCTCGAGCTGGTCGACGGCCACATGGGCGGCGAGATGGTTGACGCCATAGAGCGGCTTGCCCAGCCCCAGCGCCAGCGCCTTGGCGGCCGCCACCCCGACAAGCAGCGCTCCGGCCAGGCCCGGCCCGCTCGTGACGGCGACGGCATCGACGTCGGCGAGCCGGATGCCGGCCGTATCGGCGGCACGTTCGAGCATCGGCACCATCGCCTCGAGGTGGGCGCGGCTGGCCACCTCGGGCACGACACCACCAAAGCGGGCGTGCTCCTCGACCGAGCTCGCGACCGCATCCGCCAGCAACGTGTGGCCGCGGACGATGCCGATGCCGGTCTCGTCGCAGGAGGTCTCGATGCCGAGGACGAGGGGTCCGTCGGGGCCGCTGCTCGAGGGGGTGCCGGTCACGGGCCCGAGCCTACGGTGGGGCACGATGAGGACGTGCAGGAGATCGCCGTCGCGGAGCTCGTCGAGATCAGCACCGATCCGTTCCTCCTCCATCAGCTCGACCCGGCCAGCACGCTGCGGGCCTGGGTCGCCGGGGCCGCCACCGTCGTCGAGGCGCCGAGCCGGCGTCACGGCGCCGACGGCACCACGACCATCTGTCTGGGCCCCAACGACGACCTCGGGTCACTGATGCACGACGTGGCCGGGCTGGGGGTCCGTCCCACCTCGGTGGGCGTCGAGGCGACCGCCCGCGAGCTGCTCCCGGAGTCCTGGGCGATCGGCCAGCGCCCGCCGTGGTTCTGGATGTGGACCGCCACACCCTGCGCACCGGCCAACCACGAGCTCGAGCTGCTGTCCGACCCCGACGAGGTCAATGCGCTGCTCGACCTGGCGATGCCCGACTCGCACACCCGCCCGGGCGGCGCCCAGACCTGGCACGGCTTCCACGCCGACGGCCGGCTGGTCGCGGCCGGCGGCCTGCTGCGCACCGCCGACGGCTCCGGTCACCTGGGCGGCCTCTCGGTCCATCCCGCCGTACGACGACGCGGCTGGGGCCGCCAGCTCAGCCTGGGGCTCACCGAGCTGGCCCAGCAGGGGGCGAGCCGCACGGCGTCGCTGGGCGTCTATGCCCACAACGCCCCGGCGATCCGGCTCTATGAGGAGCTGGGCTATCGCACCGCTCACACGTTCACCTGGGGCGACGTCAAGCCCGCAGCGATCGCTCCATGACGAGGGCGTCGGTCCCGTCGGGGTAGTAGCGGCGCCGCCGGTCGATCACGGCGAAACCGTGGCCCAGATAGAGCGCGGTCGCGGCCGCGTTGGCCTCGCTCACCTCGAGCATCATCCGCTCGGCTTCCGGGAGCTCGGCGGCCGCGTCGAGCGCGGCCGCGAGCAGGATGCCGCCGAGACCGCGGCGCTGGTGGTCGGTGCGCACGCCGATCCGGAGCAGGTCGACGACCTCGCCGGCCATGGTGGTGACGACATAGCCGGCCAGGCGGCCGGCCTGGTCGGTGGTCACCCTGACCCACCGGTCCGCGCCGGTCATGCCGATCAGGTCGTCGGGGCTCCAGGCGCCGGTGCCGAACAGCTCGACCTCGAGCGCCCCGAGGTCGGCGACGTCCTCGGGGGTGCCGGGCCGGATCACGAGACCTTCTTGGGCGCACCCGGGACGGCTGCGTCGGGCCGCCGGAGATAGAGCGGCTCCGGGTCGAGGAGCTCGGCCCGCTCCTCGGCGACGATGCGCGCCAGCCAGCCCGCGCCGGGCCGCGACGGACCTCGGCCCGTCGGGAACGCTCCGGGATAGAGCACGGCGCCCTCCCCCACGACGGGTAGCGCGGTGGCGGCCTCGTCGGGCTTGACCACCACCGGTCCGGCCACGCGGACACCCTCGGCGTCGTACGACGCGAGGTAGACCTCCTTGCGCCGCGCATCCGTGGCGACAAGGAACTCCCCGTCCACGCTGCCCATGTCGACGGCCTCGACGGCCATCACGTCGAGCGTGCACACGCCATAGACGGGGATCTCGAGCACGTGGGCGAGCGTGCGCGCGGTCACAAGACCGACCCGGAGCCCGGTGAACGGACCGGGCCCGACTCCGACCGCGATGGCGGTGAGGTCGAGCCGGGTCAGCCCGGCGTCGACCAGGCAGCGCTCGATGAGCGGCGCGAGCTGCTCGCCGTGCTTCAGCGGCGCCGCGGCCACGTGGTCGACCAGGACGCCGTGGCCGTCGTGGATCGCCGCCGTCACCAGCGGGGTCGCCGTATCGAACGCGAGGAGCACCCCCCGAGGTTATCGGGGCGCCCTCGCCGCGTCGTCACGGCCTGTGACGACTCGGCAGCCCCGAGCCCGGCGCGGATCCGCCCAGGGCAACGCACAGCACCGCTCGTCCACAGGCCAGCGCGCCAGGTCCCGGGAAGGCAGTCGCCGCCCTAGGCTGGCGCGGTGTCCACGCTGGTCCTCGTCCGTCATGCGCTGCCCGCCGCCGACCAGGACACCCCGCCCGCCGAGTGGCGGCTGTCGCCCGACGGTGAGCAGGCGGCCGCGGAGCTCGCCGAGCGGCTGCCCG
>JAGQUE010000354.1 GCA_020438665.1 Nocardioidaceae bacterium
TGGTTGGGACGGGGCACCTCGGCGGACCACACCGGGCACCTCGGCGCGGGAAGTCAGCCGAAGGGGAGGGGGTCCGGGGCGAGGGAGACGGCCCGGGCACGGGCGGCGGTGAGGCGGCGACGGTGGTGCTGGCGGCAGAGCACCTCATAGGCGACGTCCGCGGGTTCGTCGTCGATGGCGTCGACGTCACCGACGACGATGACCTCGCCCTCGACGACCATGGCGCCGTTCTCGGTGCGGGCGTTGTGCGTGGCTCGCTTGCCGCACCAGCACAGCGCCTCGACCTGGAGGACGTTGACCCGGTCGGCGAGCTCGACCAGGCGCGCGCTCCCGGCGAAGAGCTGGGTGCGGAAGTCGGTGAGGATGCCGAACGCGAAGACGTCGATCTGGAGCTCGTCGACGATCTTGGCGAGCTGGTCGATCTGGGCGGGGGAGTAGAACTGGGCCTCGTCGCAGATGAGGTAGTCGATCCGGCCGCCCTGGGTGAGCGCGTCGACGACGTGGCGCCAGAAGTCGAACTCCGGGGTCACCTCGAGCGCGTTGGCCGTCAGCCCCAGTCGGCTCGAGAGGGTCGCCTCACCGGCCCGGTCGTGGGTGGTGAACATCTGTCCGACGCGGCCGCGCGCCGCATGGTTGTGGTTGGTCTGCAGGGCCAGCGTGCTCTTGCCCGAGTCCATCGTGCCCGTGAAAAAGTGCAGTTCCGCCACGGGGAGGAATCATGCCATCCGCAGGCCGTCGTAGGGTCTGGGGCCATGGGCTCGCCACTGATCAGCGCCGAGGAGCTGGCCGCGCGGCTGACCGACGTGACCGTGCTCGACGTCCGCTACCGGCTCGTCGGCCCGACCGGGCCCACGGAGTTCGAGGCCGGTCACGTGCCCGGGGCGGCCTACGTCGATCTGGACAAGGCGCTGGCTGCGCCGCCGGGAGAGGGAGGCCGTCACCCGCTGCCGCAGACGGCGGAGTTCGTCGCCCGGATGAGGGCCGCCGGGGTGAGCCGGGACCGACCGGTCGTGGTCTATGACGACTGGGCCGGGCTGGCGGCGTCACGGGCGTGGTGGCTGTTGCGCGACCATGGGCACCCGGACGTCCGCGTGCTCGACGGCAGCTGGGCGGCGTGGGTCAACGCCGGTGGCGCGGTCGAGACCGGGCACCCGGCGGTGGCGCCGGGCGACTTCGCCGGTGAGCCCGGCAGCATGCCGGTGGTCGGGGCCGAGAACGTGCTCGACGTCACGGTCCTGCTTGATGTGCGAGCCCCGGAGCGATTTCGCGGCGACCTCGAGCCCATCGACCCGGTCGCGGGCCACATCCCCGGGGCGCTCAACGCCCCGATCGCGGACGTCCTCACCGAGGAGGGGCTCCTGCGCAGCCCGGCGGAGCTCGCGGCACTCTATGCCGGGCTCGGTGCCGTGCCGGGGGTCGACGTCGCGGCCTACTGCGGCTCCGGGGTCACTGCGGCGCAGGCGGTGCTGGCGCTCGAGGTCGCGGGAGTCCGCGCAGCGCTCTATCCGGGCAGCTGGTCGGGCTGGATCACCGACCCGAGTCGTCCGATCGCCACCGGCTGAGCCGCTGGCGGCCGACGGCTCTTCGCCGGTTCCCCGGGGGGCGTCAGTCCTGACCGCCGCCACCGAACATGATCTCGTCCCAGCTGGGGACCGAGGCACGGCCCCGGGTCTTCTTGACCTGGCGGCGAGTGGGCGGCTCGTGGGCCTCCTGCTCGGCAGGCTCGACGGCCGAGGCACCGTCGACGAGGGCACCGTCGTCGTCGTAGGCCCAGTCCTGGGGCGCCGCCTCGGGCGGCGCCTCGGGGTTCTGGCGGGTGAACACCCCGTCGAGGAACGCCTCGGCCGGCGACTCGGGCCCGAACCCGTCGTCCATCGCAGGCGTCACGGAGTGTGCCTCGGCGCGGATCCGCGCGGCGGTGTCGGTCAGGTCGGCCGTCGACGCCTCCGGGTCGGCGCCCGCGACGAGACCGATGGCGTCCTCGCCGAGCGGCAGCTGGTCGTCGGAGGAGACGGCGGTCAGCCGCCGGCGCCGGGCCAGCGACAGGTCGTCGGCCGACTCCTCGACGACGACGTCGGGGAGCTCGCCGACCAGCCAGCGGGCGTCGTCGTCATCGGCGATGACGAAGTTTCCGGGGGCGTCGAAGGTGAACGTCCCGGTGCCCGACCGGGCGTCGGAGGCATAGGTCGCCGTCAGCGTCCACCGGCCGTCGGTGCGCTTCCAGGCGTCCCAGCCGACGGTGTCGATGGCGACGTGGTGGGCGCGCAACTGGGTCTCGGCGGCCTCGCCGAGCGTCCGCGCGCCGCCCTCGGCCGTGCGACGGCGCACCGACGCACGCTGCGCCCGGTCGGCGACGTGAGCGCGCTCGGCCAACACGGGGGCGGCGAAGGGCATGATCTTGTCGACGGTTGTCTGGGCCGCCCGGGCCACGGTTTCGGCGGTCTCACCGGCCCGGATGCGGGCCTGGATGTCGCGGGGGCGAAGTGCGCTGTCCATAACGATCTCCAACTGGCCGAGTCGAGAGGGGTCGCCGCGCAGGGCGGCCCGGAGCGGTGCATCGATGTCGAGCGTGTGTTGGGTGCCCGCGTCGTCGACGAGGAGAAGACGCGCCTTGTTCGCACTCAGCCCTACGAGCGTGAGGTGCGCCATCGGTGGGTCCGCTCCTGCCATATGTCCTTCGGTGGCCTGAGCCTACGCCAGCGGACACCCCCCCACGGGGCACCGCGACGGCGTGCCGAGGCCGCTGATCCGGCCCTTCACGTGGGTACGACGGCCCGCCGCGCGGTCAGCGCGGGGTGACC
This sequence comes from Nocardioidaceae bacterium, assembly GCA_020438665.1. Next base: position 2,802 of record JAGQUE010000354.1, read on the forward strand.
TGGGCGGCGGCGGCCGCGATGGCACCGGCCACGAGGGGCAGCAGGTAGGCGACCGAGGCGCCGTAGCCGTCGATCAGCAGCCCCGCGATCGCCGCCCCCGGTGCGACACCGGCGGCGATTCCGGTGTGGACGATGGCCATCCCTTCGACGAGCCGGGCCCGCGGGACGGTCGCCTCAGTGAGCGAGTTGGTCGCGATGAGTGTAGGTGCGACCGCGAAGCCGCCGACGAACAGCGCCACCGCCATCGCCGGGATCGACCCGATGAGGAACAGCGGTGACATCGCCAGCGCCAGTGCCGCGGTGCCGTAGCGCAGCCGCTGCCCCGGCCCCATCCGCCAGTGGACGGCGCCGGTGACCACGCCGGCGACCAGGCTGCCGGCCGCCCACAGCGCGAGCAGCAGGCCGGAGAGGCTCTTGACGCCGAGCTCCTCGCTGAAGGCGACCGTGATGACTTCAGCAGAGCCGAACAGCATGCCCAGCGCGAGGCAGACGACCCCGATCGCGGCCATCGCCCGCCACGGCATCGCCACGGCCGCGCCGGTCTGGTCGTGGCGTGGGTGGGCCGGCGGCTCGCTGCTGCGCTGGGCCGCGAGGACGACCGTGCCGATCACGGCGGCGACCACGGCGGTGCCGAGCCCGGCGAGCGGGTGCCACGCTGTCGCGAGGACGGTGACCAGGATGGGGCCGCTGATGAAGACGACCTCGTCGAAGACCGACTCCAGCGCATAGGCGGTGTGGACGTCTGCCGGAGCGGTGAGCACGTGGGACCACCGGGCGCGCACACAGGCGCCGATCGCCGGCAGTGCGGCGCCCGCGATCCCGGCCGTGACATAGGTCGTGACGATCGGCCACTCGGCATAGGCCGACACCGCCATCACGCTGAGCGCGGCGGCGAACACCAGCACCAGGGGGACCAGCACGACCCGCTGGCCGACGCGGTCGAGCAGGCGGCCCTGGGGGAGCGCGAGGGTGGCGTTGGTGACGACATAGGCGGCGCTGACCGAGCCGGCGACGGCGTAGGAGCCGCTGGTGGCCGACACGAGCAGGACGATGCCGAGACCCACCATCGAGAGCGGCAGCCGGGCGACAAGCCCACTCACGCTGAACGTGAGCGCGCCGGGCCTGGCCAGCACTCGGCGGTAGGGGTCGAGCACCCGACGGAGCCTAGGCCCGCCCACCCCCGGTGGCGAAAACGGCTGCTGGTTGCGCCGTCCGTACGATGGGCGACGTGTCATCCGCTGCCTCCCACCCGGTCGACCCACGCCCCTATGACGCCCTGCTGCTGGTCTCCTTCGGGGGGCCGGAGAAGCCCGAGGACGTCGTCCCGTTCCTCGAGAACGTCACCCGTGGCCGGGGGATCCCGCGCGAGCGGCTCGAGGAGGTCGGAGCCCACTACCACCTGTTCGGTGGGCGCTCGCCGATCAATGACATCAACCGGGCCTTCCTCGACGCGCTGAGGGCCGACTTCGCCGGTGCGGGCCTGGACCTGCCGATCTATTGGGGCAACCGCAACTGGGATCCCTACCTCGCCGAGGCGCTGCGCGAGATGGCCGCCGACGGGATCACCCGGGCCGCGTGCTTCATGACGTCGGCCTACTCGTCCTACTCCTCGTGCCGCCAATACCGCGAGAACCTCGCCGATGCCGTCGCCGAAGTACCGGACGCGCCGCGGTTGGACCGGCTGCGCGGCTATTTCAATCATCCCGGCTTCGTCGAGCCGGTCGTCGACGCGACCCTGGCCGCGCTGGCCGAGCTGCCGGACGAGGCACGGTCGGGGGCGCGGCTGGTCTTCGTCACCCACTCGATCCCTGAGGCGATGAACCGGGCCAGCGGCCCGCAGGGCGGCACCTATCTGCGCCAGCACCACAGCGTCGCCCAGGAGGTCACGGCGCGGGTACGGCAGGTGACCGGCCGGCGGCTGGAGCAGGACGTGGTGTTCTGCTCCCGCTCCGGCGCACCGCACATCCCGTGGCTCGAGCCCGACGTCAACGACCATCTCGAGCAGCTGGCCGAGCAGGGTGTGCCGGGTGTGGTGCTCGTGCCGTTCGGCTTCGTGTCCGACCACATGGAGGTCGTCTATGACCTCGACACCGAGGCGATGGCCACGGCCGCGACGCTCGGCCTGGCCGCCGTACGCGCGGCGACGCCCGGGCTGGACCCGCGGTTCGTCGCCCTCGTGCGCGACCTGCTGCTCGAGCGCGCTGCTGTCGAGCGGGGCGAGGACGTCGAACGCGCCGCGGTCGGTAGTCTGCCTGCGCTGCATGATCTGTGCCCGGTCGGCTGCTGCGCCAACGCGCGCGGTGAGCGGCCGGCTCTGGGAGGAAGGGACGCATGAGCGAGCCGACGAGCAGGGCTGTCGTCGAACCGGAGGCCCTGCTGCGGCTGGCTGTCACCGTTGCGACCGAGGCGGCGGAGCTGATCGCCACGGAGCGACGCTCGGCCGTGGAGGTGGCCGACACCAAGTCGAGCGCGACCGACATCGTGACCCAGGTCGACCGGGCCAGCGAGGAGCTGATCCGCTCGCGGCTGCTCGGGGAGCGGCCCGACGACGGCTTCTTCGGCGAGGAGGGCAGCGACGACCAGGGGACCAGCGGGGTCCGATGGATCGTCGACCCGATCGACGGCACGGTCAACTTCCTCTACAACCTGCCCCACTACGCCGTGAGCATCGCCGCAGAGGTCGACGGCGAGGTCGTGGCCGGCGTGGTGTGGGACGTGCGCACGGGCACCCACTACACCGCGACGCTGGGGGGTGGCGCGAGGCGCAACGGCGAGCCCATCGCGGTCCGCGGGCCCGCCCCGATGGAGCAGCGGCTGGTCCTGACCGGGTTCGCCTACCAGCCGGAGGTCCGGGCCGTGCAGGCCCAAGCCGTCGCCCGCCTCCTGCCGCGCGTACGCGACATCCGCCGGATCGGGTCGTCGGCCCTGGACCTGTGTCACGTGGCCGAGGGAGCCGCCGACGCCTATGCCGAGGAGGGCCTCCACGCGTGGGACTACTCCGCCGGGGGGCTCATCGCACGGGAGGCCGGGGCACGCACACTGCTGACCCCCGGGGCCGCCGGAGGCGAGCCGTTGTATGTCTGCGCACCCGAGCACGGCTTCGCCGACTTCCTCACATTGGTGACGGAGGTCGGTCTTGCCGTTGATTCCCGGGAATAGCGGGGTATCCTCGGCGGTTCTGCGACACGGCGCCGACCCTGCGTGCAGGAGCCAACCGCGATGGTGCACAATCTGGCGCCGAACCCCGTGACTCGGCTGAGGAAGAGAAGACGACAACGATGGCGACCGACTACGACGCACCCCGCAAGACCGACGACGACGCGTCGGAGGAAAGCATCGAGGAACTCAAGGCTCGGCGTCATGAGAAGAACTCCGGCAAGGTCGACGAGGACGAGGCCGAGGCTGCCGAGTCCTTCGAGCTTCCGGGTGCCGACCTGTCCCACGAGGAGCTTGCCGTGGAGGTCAAGCCTCGTCAGGAGGACGAGTTCACCTGCATGAGCTGCTTCCTGGTGCACCACCGCAGCCAGCTGGCCGACCCGGCCAGGCTGATCTGCCGCGACTGCGCCTGATCCGCGCTCGAGAAGGCGCCGATGGCCTCAGGCCGTCGGCGCCTTCGCCATGTCCGCCTGCTGGTCGTCGGTCTGCAGCCCGGGCGGCAGCTGGCCGGTGGAGCGCTGGTAGTAGTGGGCGGCGCGACGGGTCGCCAGCATCCGGGCCAGCGCCACGAAGGTGCCGCTGGCGGCGGCCCACAGCACGGCCTCCCAGAGCTGGACGTCGGGGTCGGCCGGGTTGGCGGGCGGGTTCTTGCCCGTGGCGAGCCGCCACGAGGTGTTGAGGCCCTTCTTGGCCACGGCGGCAGCCGCCACGGCCGCACCGAGCGAGAAGACCGACCAGACCTTCGAACCGCTTGCCATCAGCTCTCCTTAAGCGACGTCTCCGCGGCCAACCCTACTGGTCGCGTCGTGGAGCGCCCTGGCCAAGGCCTCGGGGTGCCGTGTGCTGACCAGCCAGTAGGGCGTCGGGTCGGCGGGATCGGTCAGCTCCACCTTGACCGCCCGCTTGAGATAGGGCCGGAGCAGCAGATGGGCGCGCGCATCGGCCTCCACGCCCGCCAGCCGTCGCGTCTGCCCGGCATCCAGCGCCGTGACCGCGCCCAGGTGGACCACGTCGATGTGGGCGCGCCCGGCCCGGAATGTCCCGCCGGCGACGCTCAGGTGGACCCCGCCGTAGGACCAGAAGAACGCGGCGATCAGCGCGGCCACGACCGCAGTGACGCCCCACGCGGCGGCCTCGGGCAGCACCACGATCGTCGCGAGCCACGCGCTCGCCACCATCATGGTGGCCTGCACCCACCATCGCAGGGGCACGCCCAGGCGCTCGTCGTAGTCCACGCCGCACAGCCTAATGTCGCCTCGCCAAGCGGTCGGTGCACCCACCCCTGGGTGGCAGCGGGTAGGGTCACCAGCCGTGTCCGACACCCCCGACCTCGAGGTGCAACTGGTCCGGCTCGACCCGGGTCTGCCGCTGCCGGCGTACGCCCACCCCGGCGACGCCGGCGCCGACCTGATGACCACCGTCGACGTCACCCTCGAGCCGGGCGAGCGCGTCCTGGTGCCGACGGGAGTGGCGATCGCGCTGCCCCTCGGGTTCGTCGCATTCGTGCACCCACGCTCAGGTCTCGCGGCCCGCCACGGGCTCTCCGTGGTCAACACCCCCGGCACCGTCGACGCCGGCTACCGCGGCGAGATCAAGGTGCTGCTGATCAACCACGACCCCCGGGAGACGCTCCGCCTCCAGCGGGGCGACCGGATCGCTCAGCTCGTGGTCCAGCGGGTCGAGCAGGCCGCCTTCGTCGAGGTCGCGACCCTGCCGGACTCCCTGCGCGGAGCCGGGGGCTACGGTTCTACTGGGGGCTTCGGTCGCTCCTGACCGTCCGCCCCACCGAGGAGTTGTTGAGAGTTGTTCCGCCGCCGCAAAGACATCGACGAGCCGGCCGCTGACGGGGCTGACGCCGCGGCCCTCGACCCGGCCCCCGAGGACGACGAGTCCGCCGCCCCCGACGTCCGCCGTGCGGGGCCCTTCGACATCGACGAGATCGACGACGACGTCCAGCGCGTCGACCTCGGCTCGCTGCTCGTGACACCCCAGGCCGACCGCGAGGTCCGGATCCAGGTCGACGAGACCACCAACGTCGTCTCATCGGTCCTCATCGCAGGCCCTAACGGGGCGCTGGAGCTGCGGGCCTTCGCCGCGCCGCGCCACGGTGACCTCTGGTCGGCCTCCCGCGAGTCGATCGCCTCGGAGACCGCCCAGCGCGGCGGCACCGCCACCGAGCAGGAGGGCCGGTTCGGGCCGGAGCTCGTCGTCCAGCTCGCCGTGCAGCTGCCCGACGGTCGCACCGCGATGCAGCCCCAGCGCGTGGTCGGCGTCAACGGGCCGCGCTGGATGTTGCGGGCCACCTTCCTGGGCGCGCCCGCCGAGCGGCCCGACGCTGTTGACGCGTGGAACGACACGCTCGCGAGCGTCGTCGTACGGCGCGGTGCCCAGGCGATGCCGCCCGGTGACGCCCTGCCGCTGACCTTGCCACCCGGCGCCCGCCAGACCGGGTGACGGGCCGTGATGGTTAGGCTGGCCTCATGGCGCTAGGCGGTCGGTTCCGAGAGACGTTGAGCTCCTGGGCGAACAGCTCCCAGCAGCACGCTCGGGACATGCGCGAGACCTATGCCCATGCCGACGTCGACGCGATCGGTGACGCGCAGGACCGCAGCCCCGTGCGGCTGCGCGGGACGCTGCGCACGGTCACCCTGCGCCCCCGGGGCGGTGTGCCCGCCCTGGAGGCGGAGCTCTATGACGGCACCGGCAGCATCACGGTGATCTGGCTTGGCCGACGCCGGATCGGTGGCATCCAGCCCGGCCGGTCGCTGCAGGTGTCGGGGCGGATCGGTCGACACGACGGGGTCCGCATCATGTTCAACCCGCGTTACGAGCTGATGCCGTGACGGCACCCGAGTCGCCCACCCTGGAGACGGTGGAGGCGGTCGTCCGCCACCAGCTGTCCGTGGCGCTCGGGGGCAAGCGCGGGATGATCGAGGCGGCGGCGCCGACGCTGCTGTTCACGTTCGCGTGGCTGGCCACCAAGGACATCCAGGTCTCGCTGATCCCGTCGCTCGCGGTGGCGCTCGTCCTGCTCGTCGTACGCCTCGTCCAGCGCGGGAGCGTCCAGTTCGTCATGAACGCGCTGTTCGGGATCGCCATCGCCTGGGTGTTCGTCCGGTTCGCCGGTCGTTCGGGTGCCACGGCCGACGAGCAGGCGCTGGCGTTCTTCCTCCCGGGAATCTTGTGGAGCTCGGTCTATTCGGTGCTGATCGCAGCCAGCTGTCTGACGCGGTGGCCGCTGATCGGGTTCATGCTGGGCAGCGTCACCGGCGACCCGACCGCGTGGCACGAGGACCGGCAGATCGTGCGGCTGTGCACCCGGCTCACCTGGGTGCTGGGCCTGCCGGGCATGGTGGGCGTGGCGCTCCAAGGCCCGGTCTGGCTGGCCGGGTGGTCCGGCACGATCTCTGCGGAGTCCGCGGTGCTCGCGATCACCGCCCTGCGATACGGGCTTGGCTGGCCGTTGCGGATCGGCGCCTTCGCGCTCATGACCTGGCTGCTGGCTCGCGACCACACCCCGATCTCGCCGCCCGAGCCCGAGTCGGACGCCGAGGCCCCGGCCGAGGCCTGAGACTCGGCGTCAGGATCAGTGGTGACCGGGGGCGAGCAGCTTCTCCAGCTCGGACTCGACATCGGCGGGGGCCACGAACAGCAGCTCGTCGCCGGACTCCACGGGCTGGTCGGCCGCGGGGACATAGACCTGGCCGTCGCGCAGGATCGTCACGAGAGCGCAGTTCTCGGGGAAGGGGATCAGCCCGGAGGGGGTGCCGACATAGGGGGAGTCGTCGGGGAGCGTCATCTCGACGAGGTTGGCGTTGCCCTTGCGGAAGGTGAACAGCCGCACCAGGTCGCCGACGCTGACGGCCTCCTCGACCAGCGCCGACATGATGCGCGGGGTCGACACGCTGACGTCGACACCCCAGGCCTCGGTGAACAGCCACTCGTTGTTGGGGTGGTTGACCCGGCCGACCGTCCGGGGGACCCCGAACTCGGTCTTGGCGAGCAGCGAGATCACCAGGTTGGCCTTGTCGTCGCCCGTCGCGGCGATCACCACGTCGCAGGTGTCGAGGCCGGCCTCGGCGAGCGAGGACAGCTCACAGCAGTCGGCGAGCAGCCACTCGCCGTCGGGGACGCGCTCGGGCTTGATCGAACCGGGGTCCTTGTCGATGAGGAGGACCTGGTGGCCGTTGGTGATCAGCTCGCGGGCGATCGAACGACCGACCGCACCGGCACCGGCGATGGCGACACGCATGGGGGCTCCTCAGTGCTCCTCGGGCCCGCTGGCGAGCACCGCATAGGCGTGGGCGGCGTTCTCCTCGCGGATGACGAGGTGCATCATGTCGCCCTCCTGGAGGACGGTCTCGCGGTTGGGCAGCATCCCCTCGCCGAGCCGGTCGATCCAGGCGATCCGAGAGCGGGTCTGCTCCTGCATGTGGATGGTGCGTTCGCCGACCCAGGCGTCAGGGACCGCGAGGTGGTCGACGCGGATGGTGCCGGAGGGGTCGCGGAAGTCGGGCTCGGCGCCCGCGGGGAGCATCCGGCGCAGGATCTGGTCGGCGGTCCACTTGACCGTGGCGACGGTGGTGATGCCGAGTCGCTGGTAGACCTCGGCTCGACCCGGGTCATAGATGCGCGCCACGACGTTCTGGATGCCGAACGTCTCCCGCGCCACCCGGGCGGCGATGATGTTGGAGTTGTCGCCGCTGGAGACGGCCGCGAAGGAGTCGGCCCGCCGGATCCCGGACTTCTCGAGCACGGCCTGGTCGAAGCCGTAGCCGGTGATCTTGTCACCGTTGAAGCCCGGCCCGAGGCGACGGAACGACTCGGGGTCGTTGTCGATGATGGAGACCGTGTGGTTGCGGTCCTCGAGGCTGCGGGCCAGCGTGGAACCGACCCGGCCACAGCCCATGATGACGACGTGCACGGAGAAACCGTATCCCAGCCACCAGCCGGGGGCAGGGTCGACTAGCCTCTCATCTCGTGGGTATGGGCGACACGTACAAGCGCATCCTCGTCGGCCGCAAGCTGCGCAGCTCGCAGCTCGGCGAGACGCTGCTCCCCAAACGCATCGCCCTGCCCGTGTTCGCGAGCGATGCGTTGTCGTCGGTCGCCTATGCCCCCGACGAGGTCTTCATCATGCTGGGCCTGGCCGGAGTCACCACCTATGTCTGGTCGTGGAAGATCGCGGTCGCGGTGGCCGTCGTCATGCTCACGGTCATCGCGTCCTATCGCCAGACCGTCCACGCCTATCCCAGCGGCGGCGGCGACTATGAGGTCGCCACCGTCAACCTGGGGCGCACCGCCGGCACGGCCGTGGCCAGCGCCCTGCTCGTCGACTACATCCTGACGGTGGCCGTGTCGGTCTCCTCCGGGGCGCAGTACGCCTCGGCCGCCCTCCCCTTCTTCGACGGTCACGAGACCGTGCTGGCGCTCGTGCTCGTCATGCTGTTGGCGGCCATGAACCTGCGCGGCGTGCGCGAGTCCGGGTCGTTCTTCGCCATCCCGACCTATGCCTTCATGGCGGCGATCCTCGGCATGAGCCTGTGGGGGTTCCTCCGGCTGGCGATGGGCAACCTGCCCGAGGTGGAGAGCGCCGACCTCCACATGGTGGCCGGCCCCGGCTGGGAGCAGCCGCTGACGACCATCGGGCTCATCGTGCTGCTGGCGCGGGCCTTCTCATCGGGCTGCGCGGCCCTGACCGGCGTCGAGGCCATCTCCA
>JAGQUE010000355.1 GCA_020438665.1 Nocardioidaceae bacterium
ACCGTGATGTTCGGTCCCTACATGATCCAGGTGGCAGGGACGGCTGCGGGCTGCGTCGACCCCGACGAGACGTGCAGCAAGACCGTCAACCTACTCGGCCTTCACCTCGCGGCCGGCTCGTTGCCGTCCTACCTCACCACCTTCGCCACGATCGCGAGCGCCTTCATCCTGCCGATCGTCGGCGCCTTCGCCGACCGCTCCCCCCGCAAGAAGCTCCACATGGCGGCCTATGCCTGGGCGGGTGCGTTCTTCGCAGGGCTGCTGTTCTTCATGAAGGGCGACCTCTGGCAGATCGGTGCCGTGGCGGTCGTGCTGAGCAGCATCCTCGCCGGCTGCTCGCTGGTGAGCTACTACGCGATCCTGGTCGACATCTCGACCGAGGACGAGCGCGATGACGTGTCCTCGCGCGGCTGGGCGTGGGGCTACCTGGGCGGCGGGCTGCTGCTGCTTGTCAACCTCGTCATGTTCCTCGGACACGACACGTTCGGGCTCTCCTCCGGGTTCTCGGTGCGGCTGAGCCTGCTCTCGGCGGCCCTCTGGTGGGCCGGGTTCACGTTGGTGCCCTTCCTCCGGCTGCGCAACTATGCTCCGCGCAACGTCGTCCCCGAAGAGGGCCGGCTGTTGCGCCGGTCTTTCGGCCAGCTCTTCACGACGCTGAAGGAGCTCCGCGCCTATCCCATGACCATGACGTTCCTGATCGCCTACCTGTTCTACAACGACGGCATCCAGACGGTGATCTACTCCGCGTCGATCTATGGGTCCGAGCAGCTCAAGATGGGCCAGTCGGTCCTCATCGGCACCATCCTGCTCATCCAGTTCGTGGCATTCGGGGGCGCCTTGTTCTTCGGCCGACTTGCCAAGAAGTACGGTTCCTACCGCTCGATCCTGTGGGGCACCTTCGCGTGGATGGCCATCGTGGTCTGGGCGATGTTCTTGCCCGCCAAGAACGTGCCACTGTTCCTGCTGACCGGTGTCGCCATCGCCATCGTGATGGGCGGCACCCAGGCCCTCTCGCGGTCGTTCTTCAGCCTGCTCATCCCCCACGGACGCGAGGGCGAGTACTTCGCCCTCTACAACGCCGCGGAGCGGGGGACCTCGTGGTTCGGGACGCTCCTGTTCGGACTGGTGTTCCAGCTGTCGGGGTCCTACCGGCCCGCGATCTTCGCGCTGATCGTGTTCTTCGTGCTCGGTGCGGTGTTCCTGCTGCGGCTGGACCCCGAGGAGGGCATCCGTGAGGCAGGCAACACCGTCCCGGCGGCGGTCTAGGGAATCTTGCCCTCGTCGCTAACGTTGAGAGAACCGATGAACGAGGCGCATGAACCGCGTCATGAGTTCTTTACTCGCCCGTCTCATCGTTGACAGGTGGGGACTTCAACCGGGAGGTAGCCATGGCGGAGCGCACATTGCGTGGCGCACGGCTGGGTGGCCAGAGTTTCGAGGACGAGCGCGGGATCGAGTTCGCGGCGCGGCAGCAGGTGCACTATGCCTGCGCCAACGGCCACGAGTTCGAGATCACGATGTCCATGGAGGCCGAAGTGCCTCCGGTGTGGGAGTGCTCGCGCTGCGGCGCCGAGGCCCTCAACACCCAGGGGGTGCGTCCCGAGCACAAGGCTGAGAAGCCCGCTCGCACGCACTGGGACATGCTGTTGGAGCGGCGCTCGGTCAAGGAGCTCGAAGACATCCTGCAGGAGCGCCTGGAGCTGCTGCGCGGTGGCGAGATCGGCCCCGCGCACCTGCACCGGGCCAACAAGAAGCGCGTCAGCTGAGCGTCGACGGGGTCAGTCCCCGTCGTCGATGACCTCGCCCCGGATCACGGGCCCTGAAGGCCCGGGTCCGGGGCGTCGTACGTCGTGGGGCACGCCCGCGATCAACAGCCGCCGCGACACCACCTGGGTCAGCAGCCGTCGCCCCACCGGCCGGGTGAACGGCAGGATCAGCACCAGACCCAGAATGTCGGTGACGAACCCGGGGGTCAGCATCAGCGTTCCCCCGATCAGGATCAGGGCGCCGTCGGCCAGCTCGCGCGCCGGCATCGTGCCGCTGGTGAGCGCCTCGTTGAGCGCGGCCCACGCGCGCGCACCCTCGCGCCGGATCAGCCAGCCGCCGACGATGCTGTCGGCGACCAGCAGCAGGATCGTCCACCACGGGCCGATCAGGTTGCCGACGAGGATGAGCGCGCTGATCTCGAGCAGCGGCACGACGACGAACGCCGTGATGAGCGCCCAGGCGGCCCAGCGTCGCCGTGCCATCAGTGCGCGCCCCGCCGGCGCGCCACGGCGCGCTTCACCTGTTCGCGGCGCTCGCGCAGCCCCCAGACCGTGATGCGCTTGAGCGACTCCGTGGCGACGGCGCCACTCATCTTGGAGTCGCCTCGGACACGCTCCACGAACTCGATCGGGACCTCCACGATGCGCAGGCCGGCGTTGGCGACCCGATAGGCGAGGTCGGTCTGGAAGACATAGCCGGTCGACTGCACCGACGCCAGGTCGATGGCCTCGAGGGTCTGGCGGCGGAACAGCCGGAAACCGGCGGTGGCGTCGCCGACCCGAAGCCCCAACAGGATCCGGACATAGAGATTGCCGCCGCGGGACAGGAACTCACGCGACTTCGGCCAGTTGACCACCGAGCCCCCGGGGACCCAGCGGGAGCCGATCACCAGGTCAGCATCGTGCACGGCCGTCAGCAGTCGGTCCAGCTGCTCGGGCTGGTGGGACCCGTCGGCGTCCATCTCGCCGATGACGTCATAGCCGTGCTCGAGGGCGACCGCGAACCCGTGGAGGTAGGCGGCCCCCAGGCCGGCCTTCTCGGTGCGGTGGACGACGCTCACCTGGGGGTCGGCGGCCGCGAGGTCGTCGGCGAGCTGTCCGGTACCGTCCGGGGAGTTGTCGTCGACGATCATCACGTCGACGTCCGGCTGGGCAGTGCGGAGTCGCTCGACAATCCAGGAGATGTTGCCGGCCTCGTTGTAGGTCGGGATGACCATGACCACGCGGCCCAGCGACTCCAGCGACATCGACGTCCTTCCTGTCGGGGCGCTAGTGGGACGACCCGGTGAGCACCCGGTCGGGTTCTCCGTCGACCGGGAGCGGTCGCTGCGACCGCGAGGATCGACGATACGTGATCATGCTGAGCGCCAGGGCGAGGAGGGTGATGGCGACGGCGGCGTGCCCGATCCAGGAGCCGAACCGGATGCCGGGTGTCACCGACGCCTCGAGTGGCAGCGACTGCTCCAGGGCGGTCTGGGTGCGCGGGTCGGCCACCTGCAGCACGGTGCCGTCGGGCCCGATCAGCCCGGTCAGACCGTTGGTCGCCGCCACGGCGACCGCACGATGGGACTCGATGGCGCGCAGCCGCGTCATGGCGAACTGCTGGTCGATCTGGTCGGTGTAGATGAACATCGCGTTGCTGGTTTGGACGACGAGGAGCTGGGCCCCGTGGAGGACCTGGGTCCTGATGCCGTCGTCATAGCCGACGTCGAAGCAGATGGAGTCGGCCACCGGCACCCCGGCGATGGTCAGCGGCTCCGCACGGTCGCCGCTGACCATGTCGCGCGGGATGAGACGAAGCTTGCCGAACGTGCCGAACACCGATCCTCGCCAGGGGATGTACTCCCCGAACGGGACGGGGTGCCGCTTGGTGTAGCGGTCGCCCGCTCCCACCCCGGGGTCCCAGACGATCCCTTGGTTGAGGACCTTGGTCGGGTCGGGGTCGTCGACCATCGCGCCCACCAGCATCGGCACCCCTATCGCGTCCGAGGCCGCGGTGATGTCGGCACCCACGCTGGGGTCGTTGAAGGGGTCGGTGGTGGTGGAGTTCTCCGGCCAGACCACGAAGTCGGGCTGCTGGGCGGTGCCGTCGGCCACCCGCTCCGCCAGCGCCAACGTGGCGTCGCGGTGGTTGCGCGTGACCTGGGGGCCGTCGAGGAGGATGTCGGTCCCGTCACCGGGCACGTTGCCCTGGACGACCGCGACGCGGGCACTGCCGTCCGGAGCCGACTCATAAGGCACCACGGAGGGCAGCACCGACACCGCCATCACGGCGGCCACCCAGGCTGTCGACCCACGCCAGTGCGACCGGCCGCGGACCAGGGCCCACGCCAACGTGGTCCCGATGAGCGCCACGACGACGGAGACGCCGGCGATGCCGACATAGGCCGCTCCGGGCGCCAGCGGCGTGTCGATGACCGCGAAGCCCAGCCGACCCCAGGGCATGCCACTGAAGGGCCAGGAGGACCGCCACACGTCCGCTGCCACCCAGGCCAGGGCGACCAGGACGGGCCAGAACCGCGAGCGCAGGAGGACCGCCGTCGCTGACCCGAGGACGGCATAGAACACCGACTCGACGGTGGCCAGGGCGAGCCAGGCGTCCGGCCCGACCGCACGCATCCAGCCGAGCAGGACGAACTGGAAGCCGATGCCATAGGCCCAGCCGGGGATCCACGCCCAGCGCGGGCTCAGGCCACGCACGACGAGCACGAAGGCCGCGACGCTGAGGGGCAGCAGCAGCGCGAACGGCCCCGGCGAGAAGGCGAGCGCGCCGACGACACCGATCAGGGAGGCGGTGATGGTGCGCAGGGCCACGCAGCACAAGGTACCTGAGGGGTCCGTGTCGGTCGGGCCCACGCTGCGGTGACGGCCGTGCAGCTGCACGGAGGGGGCCGGGCGCTTCGGACCTGCCCGGAGACCACTGGCTGTCGCCGACAGGCAGTTGTCTAAGGCTCCCTTGCCCCCTCCGTGTCCGCCCTCACGGTCCGGTCTGCGACCCCTGACGCCCCGAACAGATGGCTGGTCCCCCACCCTTCGAGCCGCCCCGCGGCCGTGCCGTTTCCCGCGCACTGCAGAGACGAAACGTAGGGAAGATTCGTCGCCCGAAGCGCTCCTGTCAACCGCTCGCTGACCTGCACAAACACATGAAAGCGCAGGTCAGCGTCAGCGTGTCGTCACCAAGAATTTCTGCAATGTTTGGGACACCGTCGGCGTGTCGCGACTGGTGCGTCACACCCGTCTCACGCGTCGGACGGGGGCGGGACCACGACGGTCCCGGTCGCCGTGGTGGCGACCAGCGGCTCGGCCAGGACGCGCGCGGCCCCGGGACGGGCCTCGGTGGCCTCCCCGCGGCCCACGACGAGTACCTGGAACTCCATGACCCGCGAGCGGGTGCCGACCTTGACGAGCTCGGCGCTGATCTCGAGGAGGTCGCCCGCGCGGACCGGCGCCCGGAACTGGACATCGGAGTAGGACGCGAAGAGCCCCTCGTCACCGTCGGTCAGGATGCACATCTCGGTGGCCACGTCGCCGAACAGGCCGAGCGAGTAGGCGCCGTCGACGAGGTTCCCGGCGTAGTGGGCGTGGGAGTAGGGGACATAGCGGCGGTGCACCACGCGGGTGCCGACGGTGGCGGTCACGAGGCGATCCTCCCGGTGTCGGGCTCGGGGGCGAGGTGGTGGACGAGATAGCTGGCGACGTCCGCCGGCGTCGTACCGCGGGTGAAGACCCGGTCGACGCCCAGATCGCCCGCCATGGTCTCGTCGAAGCGCGGCCCGCCGATCACGAGCAGGGGCCGTTCTGCCGCCGGATAGGCCTCGCGGAAGGCCGCCGACATCTCGCGGGTGTTGAGCAGGTGGGCGTCACGCTGGGTCACGACCTGGGAGACCAGGACGGCGTCGGCCTTCTCCTGCCGGGCACGCTCGACCAGATGGGGGACCGAGACCTGGGCGCCCATGTTGACCACCTTGATCTCCCGGTAGTACTCCAGGCCCTTCTCCCCTGCGAACCCCTTGATGTTGAGGATCGCGTCGATCCCGACGGTGTGCGCATCGGTGCCGATGCAAGCACCGACCACCACCAGCCGCCGGCGGAGCAACTGCTTGATGCGCGCGTTGGCCTCTTTGGGCGTGAGGAGCGGGAAGTCGCGCTCGACCACCTCGACCTTGGCCAGGTCGACGAGATGGTTGACGCGGCCATAGACGACGAAGAAGGTGAACCCGTCGCCCATCGGCTTGCTGTGGACCACCAGGGCCGGGTCGATGCCCATCTTGTTGGCCAGCTGGGCGGCCGCGCCCTCGGCCCGCTTGGAGTGCGGGATCGGCAGCGTGAACGACAGCTGCACCATCCCGTCGCCGGTGGTGTCGCCATAGGGGCGTACGACGTTGCTCCGGTCGTGGCGAGCCGCAGCCTCCTCAGCCACGTGCTCAAGCTCGTGCGGTGGACGCTTCTTCATCGGTCGCCCTCCAGGATCTCCGAGGCCGGGTTGTAGTAGAGGTCGGACTTGCGGGCCACGCCGTCCAGGCCCTTGCCGCCGTAGGCCGGGCGGCGCATCAGCCCGAACGTGCCGTTGGCGATCGCCGCCAGCAGCGGTGGGTCCCCCGCCTCGTCGGTGTCGGCCGCGATGTCCCCGAGCAGCTCGATGGTGTCGCCGAGGACCTCACGCGCCCGCCGCTCGATGAAGCCGCCCTTGGCCGGTCTGAAGTCCTCGTGGAGGTTGCCGGCCGCGTCCATGACATAGCGGACGTTCTGGAGCGCCAGGTCACGGTCGGAGATCCAGGGGGTGACGACCGCCTCCGTCATCA
Source organism: Nocardioidaceae bacterium (assembly GCA_020438665.1). The sequence continues at coordinate 6,569 of JAGQUE010000355.1, forward strand.
TGCCGACCAGCAGGATCCCCTGGCCGGTGAGGGCGCCCACGAGGTTGAAGAAGCCGTCCAGGAGATAGCCGCGGAAGACGTCGCCGGTCATGTGACGCGTCGGCGGCATCCACTTGAGCGGTGCCTCGGGGAACAGCTCACGGGCCAGCAGCGCATGGGCCAGCTCGAGGCGGAACGACTCGGGCCGGTCGGGGTTGATCTCGAACGCGTGCCCGAGACCGAGCTGCCAGTCCTCGAGCCCTGCCTCCTTGGCGAAGTACTCGTTGAGGAGCTGGCTGGTGGTGACGGTGTGTGCGGCCTCCACCGCATCGGCGGTGGTGAGGTAGTTGTCCTC
>JAGQUE010000356.1 GCA_020438665.1 Nocardioidaceae bacterium
CGCCGAGCGCCAAGCGCGGCTACACGGCGTTCGTGCTGGCCAAGATGTCGCGCCTCCAGGGCGCCTCGGGGATCCACGTCGGCACCATGGGCTACGGCAAGATGGAGGGTGAGGGCGATGACAAGGCCATCGCCTACATGATCGAGCGCGACGAGGCGCAGGGCCCGGTCTACTTCCAGCGCTGGTATGGCATGAAGGCGACCACGCCCATCATCTCCGGCGGCATGAACGCCCTGCGGCTGCCCGGCTTCTTCGACAACCTCGGCCACGGCAACCTCATCAACACCGCCGGCGGCGGTGCCTATGGACACCTCGACGGCGCAGCCGCCGGGGCACGGTCGCTGCGCCAGGCCTATGAGGGCTGGGTGGCCGGCGCCGACCCGGTCGAGTGGGCCAGGACCCACCGTGAGTTCGCGAGGGCGTTCGAGTCGTTCCCGCAGGACGCCGACAAGCTCTACCCGGGCTGGCGCGACGTGCTGCTGGGCTGAGCCCCGGCCGTTTCCGTCCTGCCGGTCCGAGCAGGGGAGGCTCAGTCGGCGATCTCGGGACGAGCCGCCAACGGCAGCTCCACGATGACGGTGGTGCCGTGTCCAGGCACGGAGTCGATCCGCAGCGACGCTCCGACCAGGGCGCAGCGCTCGGCGAGGGAGGACAGTCCGTAGTGGCTGCCCTCATCGTCACGGCGTTCGACGGCGCGCGCGTCGAACCCGATGCCGTCGTCGCTGGTGCGCAGCACCACCACGTCGTCCTCGCGCCGCAGCGACAGCTCGATGCTGCTCGCGCGCGCGTGGCGCGCGGCGTTGCTCATCGTCTCCTGGGCGATCCGGAACAGCGCGGCCGCCTCGTGGTCGGGGATGTCGGTGAACTCCGCCGCGGCGTCGCAGACCACGCGGACCGCGACGCCCGGCGCAGTCTCGGCCAGCGACTCGAGGGCCGCCACCAGACCCAGGTCGTCGAGGACGAGGCTGTGAAGGCCGGTGATCGCGGCCCGGGTCTGGTTGTAGGCGAGGTCGCCGAGGGTGCGGGCGGTCGCGATCTGGGAGCGGGCCTGTGCCAGGGCCTCGGCAGACTCGGGGTTGTCCCTGGCGCAGCGCTGCTCGGTGTCGTGGAGGGAGAGCTCGGCGGCGTTGAGGTGGAACGACATCGAGGCGAGCGCGGTCGTGACACCGTCGTGGAGGTCGAACGCGATGAGCCGGCGCTCGGTCTCCTGGGCGGAGATGGCGGCGGCGATCAGCCTGTCGCGGTCATGCCGGTGCTCGTCGACGGCGTTGAGGAGACCACGGGCCTGGAGGCGGATGCCGAGCAGGTCGGCGTAGGGCTGGAAGCGGGTGATGTCCTCGTCGATGTAGGGGCGATCGGTGGGGCGGTGCAGGGAGACCACCCCGAGGATCTGGCCGTCGATGCCACGTACCGGCATGCACATGCGAGCGACCTCACCGGTGTCGTGGATGCCGAGCAGCTCGCGATAGGCGGGAGTCCGGGGTGCGTCAGCAGCGAGCCTGATCGCGTGTCCGTTGCGTGCCACCTGGCCGCTCACGCCCTGGCCGACCGGGATGTGGAGGAGGGCCTCGGTGTCGGGCGCGCTCGGGAACGCGGCACCGACGACGAGCTCCTTGCCGTCGGAGGTCAACAGCACGGTCCCGACGGAGTCGGACTCGCGGGCGAACGCCCTGGCCACCGCGGTGAGGTCGAGTCGGGTGGGTGCGCTCAGCATCCCGAACAGCGTGGTGGTCACTTGAAGATGCCCTCACGCAACGCCACGGCGATCGCGGCGCCCCGGTCTTGGACGTCGAGCTTGCGATAGAGGCTGCGGATGTGGGTCTTGACCGTGTCGTCGCTGATCACCAGCTTGGTGGCGATCCCCTTGTTGGAGTGCCCGGACACGACCAGGTCGAGCACCTCGGACTCGCGCTGGGTGAGCCCGAGGTTGGCGCCGGGCCAGAACTCGCCCGAGGAGATCTTGGCCGCGGACATCGCCACGCGTCCGGCCAGGGCCGGGTCGATCACCGTGTCGCCCTCGGCGACGCGGCGCAGGTGGTTGACCAGCTCATGGGCGTCGATCCGCTTCAGGATGTAGCCCTTGGCGCCGGCCCGGAGCGCCTGGAAGAGGTAGTGCTCGTCGTCATAGACGCTCAGCATCACGACCTTGACCTCGGGATGCGCGCGGCCCATCTCGGTGACGAAGTCGAGCCCGCTGTCGCGGCCGATGCGCACGTCGCTCAACACGATGTCGGGCTGCTGCTCGGCCACGACCCGGTGGGCGCCAGCCGGCGTCGTGGAGGTGCCGACGATCTCGACCTCGTCGAAGTGGGAGAGCATCGCAGTCAGCCCGTGCAGCACCATCTCGTGGTCGTCGAGGAGCACGAGGCGAAGCGTCTTCTTGGAGGCCGGCACGGGGTCAATCTAGTCCCGAGGGGACCCTCTCACCCGCCGGGTCACACCAAGGTCACCCCTCGGACCACCCCCGTGGGGGAGACGCGGCCGGGGTCGGCTGCGGTGTCCTGAGGTCAGGTGCCACCCGACCGAGGGGCCCAAGCGAGAGGCGCAGCCATGCCCCACCCACCGATGATCGTCCCGTCCGTGCTTCCCGCGGACTTCTCCCGTCTGGGCGAGGAGGTCGCCTCACTCTGCGAGGCCGGCGTCGACCGCATCCAGTGGGACGTCATGGACGGCGTGTTCGTGCCCAACCTGACGATGGGGCCCGACGTGATCGCGGCTTCCCGGCCGCACAGCAGCGTCGGGTTCGAGGCGCACCTCATGGTGGTCGACCCCGACGAGCTGCTGGGGAGGTACGTCGACGCCGGCTGCGAGCTGGTCATCGTGCACGCCGAGGCGACGACCCACCTGCACCGGACCCTGGCGCGGATCCGGGAGCTGGGAGCCAAGTCGGGCGTCGCACTCAACCCGGCCACTCCCGCGAGCGCGGTGGCCCACGTGCTGGACGAGACCGACCTGATCCTGGCGATGACGGTCAACCCGGGGTTCGGCGGCCAGGCCTACATCCCCGCCGTGGAGGCCAAGGTGGCCGAGCTGCGGGCGATGATCGACGCCAGCGGCCTCCCCATCGACCTGGAGGTCGACGGCGGGATCACCGACCAGACCATCGCCGGTGCGGCCGGCGCCGGGGCCGACGTCTTCATCTCGGGGAGCTGGCTGTTCGGCCAGCCCGACGGCAAGGCGGCGGCGGTCCGGCGCCTGCGGGACCTGGCCGCCCAAGCCCACCAGCAGCCTCACGGAGAGGTGGCCTGAGATGACGACCAGTCCCGACACGGTCGCGGTCCGCGGCTGGGCCCCGGACACCACAGACGCCCGTGCTGTGGACACGTTGCGGTTCCTCGCCGCCGACATGGTGCAGCGCGCCAACTCCGGTCACCCGGGCATGCCGATGGGGGCGGCGCCGATGGCGTGGGTGCTGTGGAGCCGCCACCTCAAGCACGACCCGGCCGACTCTCGGTGGAGCGATCGCGACCGGTTCGTGCTGAGCGCAGGACACGGCTCGGCGCTCCTCTACGGACTGCTGCACGTCTTCGGCTATGACCTGCCGATGAGTGAGCTGGAGCGCTTCCGGCAGCTGGGCTCGCGCACCCCAGGGCACCCCGAGTTCGGCCACACCGACGGGGTCGAGACGACGACCGGCCCGCTCGGTCAGGGGCTCGCGATGGCCGTCGGTCTAGCGCTCGGCGAGCGCATGCAGGCCGCCCGGTTCCCCGAGGTCACCGACCACCACACCTATGCCCTGGCCGGGGACGGCTGCCTCATGGAGGGGATCAGTCACGAGGCGATCTCACTGGCCGGTCACCTGGGCCTGGGTCGGCTCATCGTGCTCTGGGACGACAACAACATCACTATCGACGGCAGTGTCGGCCAGTCGTCGAGCGATGACCAGCTGGCGCGCTTCGCCGCCCAGGGCTGGCACGTCCTGCACGTCGAGGACGGCACCGACCTGGCCGCCATCGACGCCGCGCTCACCGCGGCGAAGGCCGACCCGCGGCCGAGCCTCATCGGCGTCAGGACCGTGATCGGCCACGGCGCGCTCGGGATCGAGGGCACCGCCAAGGCCCACGGCTCCCCGCTGGGGGAGGAGGCGCTGGCCGCCGCCAAGGCCGCCGTCGGCTGGGACCACCCGCCGTTCACGGTCCCCGCGGAGGTCGCGGCGCGCTGTGCGCAGGTCGGGGTCCAGGGGGCACGCGCCCATCACGACTGGCAGGCGGCCTATGACGCTTGGGCCGCCGCCGACCCGGTGCGCGCCGCCGAGTGGGAACGGCGTCAGCAGCGGGGACTGCCCGTCGGGCTCGACGAGGCCCTCGCCTCGGTGGGGAGCGGCAACGACAAGGCCACCCGGCAGTCGTCCCAGGCGGTCTTGAAGGCGCTCACCGCGGTCGCTCCGGAGCTGGTCGGCGGCTCTGCCGACCTGGCCGGGTCGACCGGGACCGCCACAGGTCAGCCGGCGGTCACCCGAGAGGACTATGCGGGGTCGGTGATCCACTTCGGCATCCGCGAGTTCGGCATGGCGACCGTCCTCAACGGGCTGGCCCTGCACGGCGGGTTCCGACCCTATGGCAGCACGTTCCTGGTCTTCAGCGACTATCTGCGCCCTGCACTGCGGCTGTCGGCCCTGATGAGCCAGCCGGTGATCTATCTGCTGACCCACGACTCGGTCGCGGTCGGTGAGGACGGGCCGACCCACCAGCCCGTCGAGCACGTCGAGTCCCTGCGGCTGATCCCCAACGTCACGGTGCTCCGGCCGGCTGACGACGTCGAGACCGTGGCCGCGTGGCGCACGGCGCTGACCAACACCACGGGACCGACGGTCCTCGTGCTGACCCGCCAGAGCGTCGGGTCACTGCCCGATCCCGACCTGTCGGCCGACTTCATCGCCGAGGCCGGGGGGCGGGTCGTTCGCGAGGCCGCCGACGCGCAGGTGGAGCTGCTCGCCAGCGGGTCGGAGCTGGGGGTCGCGCTCGGCGCGGCCGAGCTGCTCGCCGCCGACGGCGTCGCGACCCGGGTCGTCTCGATCCCCTGGCGGGAGCGCTACGCCGCGACGCACACCTCGCCCGGTGCCCCGCTCACCGCGTCGGTCGAAGCCGGTGTGACCTCGGGGTGGGCCGGGCTGACCGACGGGGGAGTGCGGGTCGGGATCGACGGGTTCGGCGCCTCCGGGCCAGCCTCCGACGTGCTGCGTCACTTCGGGCTGACCCCCGACGCCGTCGCAGCCGACATCAGGGCCGCGCTGGCCCGTCGTACGACCGGGAGCGACTGATGCTGACGAGTCGCACGACCCTGACCCAGTTCCTGATCGAGGAGCGCCGACACCACCCCGAGGCCAGCGGCGACTTCAACGCGCTGATCCTCGACGTTGCGCTGGCCTGCAAGGTCATCGCCCACCAGGTTGCGCTCGGACCGCTCGCCGGCAACCACGGGGCCGCGGGCGCGACCAACGTCCAGGGCGAGGACCAGCAGAAGCTCGACGTGCTGGCCAACAACGCGTTCCTGCGTGCCACCGAGTGGGGCGGCCACACCGCCGGCATGGTGTCGGAGGAGATCGACGAGCCCTACCTGCTGCCACGTGAGTTCCCCCGCGGTCGCTATCTGCTGATGTTCGACCCACTCGACGGCTCGTCCAACATCGACGTCAACGTCGCCGTGGGCAGCGTGTTCTCGATCGTGCGCTCGCCGCATCCTGGTGAGGACCCGTTGCCGGAGGACTTCCTCCAGCCCGGTACCGAGCAGTGCGCCGCCGGCTATGCGATCTATGGCCCGTCGACGACGCTGGTGCTCACCGTCGGCCGTGGCGTGCACGCCTTCACCCTGGACCCGACGGTGGGGGAGTTCTTCCTGACCGCCGAGAACCTCACGATCCCGCCGTCGGCGCGCGAGTTCGCCATCAACCACTCCAACCGGCGGTTCTGGGAGCCGGCCGTCCGCCGCTATGTCGACGAGTGCCTCGCCGGCCAGACCGGGCCGCGCGGCAAGGACTTCAACATGCGCTGGGTGGCGTCGCTGGTGGCCGAGGCGCACCGGATCCTGACCCGCGGCGGGGTGTTCCTCTATCCCAAGGACTCCAAGGACCCGAGCAAGCCCGGCAAGCTGCGGCTGCTCTATGAGGTCAACCCGATCGGCTTCCTCATCGAGCAGGCCGGTGGCCGGGCCAGCACCGGGCGCGGCCCGTGCCTGGAGGAGCAGCCGACCGACGTCCACCAGCGGATCGGGTTCGTCTTCGGCGCCAAGGACGAGGTCGAGCTCATCGAGCGCTACCACCGCGAGGACTACTCCGACGACGACCTCGACCTCCCGCTCTATGCCAACCGCGGTCTGTTCCGCGCCAACTTCTGACCTCGCCTTCCAGCTCACGATCGGAGCCCCTCATGTCCCAACGGCACCCCGTCATCGCCATCACCGGGTCCTCGGGAGCGGGGACCACCTCGGTCCGTCGCACCTTCGAGCAGATCTTCCGCCGCGAGCACGTCAACGCCGCCTATGTGGAGGGCGACAGCTTCCACCGCTGGGACCGCCAGGAGATGAAGGCCGCCATGGCCGCGGCGGTCGACCGCGGCGAGCCGGCGCTCAGCCATTTCGGCGCCGAGGCCAACCTGCTCGAGGAGCTCGAGGGGCTGTTCCGCGAGTACGGCGACACCGGCAGCGGCAAGGTTCGGCGCTACCTCCACGACGACGAGGAGGCCGCGCCCTTCGGCCAGGAGCCGGGCACGTTCACGGCCTGGGAGGACATCGAGCCGGGCACCGACGTGCTGTTCTATGAGGGGCTCCACGGAGCCGTCGTCAACGAGAAGGTCGACATCGCCCAGCACGTCGACCTCGCCATCGGCGTCGTCCCCGTCATCAACCTGGAGTGGATCCAGAAGGTCAGCCGCGACAAGTCGCAGCGCGGCTACTCCACCGAAGCGGTCACCGAGACGATCCTGCGCCGGATGCCCGACTATGTGAACTACATCACCCCGCAGTTCTCCAAGACCCACGTCAACTTCCAGCGGGTCCCGGTCGTGGACACCTCCAACCCCTTCATCGCACGTACCATCCCGACCGCCGACGAGTCGATGCTGGTGATCCGGTTCGCCAACCCGCGCGGCATCGACTTCCCCTACCTGTTGTCGATGCTGCACGACTCGTTCATGTCGCGGCCCAACACGATCGTCACCCCCGGCGGAAAGATGGACCTGGCCATGCAGCTGATCTTCACGCCCATGCTGTGGCGGCTGATGGACCGTCGCGAGAAGGCGGTCTGACGGCGTACGACGCGACCGCCCGCCGGTCGTTGAAAGGGTGACCAAGCGCACCCCCGGCCAGGCGCCCGGCGGGTCCCCCGAGGGCTAGTGTCCGAAGTGGGGCATCGGGGATCCCGGTGCTCCGCTTCCGACAGGAGCACGCCATGACTGATCGCATCAAGGTCCTGATCATGGGTGCAGCGGGACGCGACTTCCACAACTTCAACGTCGTGTTCCGGGACGACCCCACCCACGAGGTCGTTGCGTTCACCGCCACCCAGATCCCCTACATCAACGACCGCCGCTACCCACCCGAGCTGGCCGGACCGCTCTATCCCGACGGCATCCCGATCCGGGACGAGTCGGAGCTCGCCGACCTGTGCCGCGAGCACGGCGTGCAGGAGGTCGTCTTCGCCTACTCCGACGTCCCCTACGAGTACGTCATGCACCGCAGCGCCCAGGCCAACGCCCTCGGCGCGGACTTCCGGCTGCTCGGCCCCGACAAGACCATGATCCGCAGCTCCAAGCCGGTCATCGCCGTGTGTGCCGTGCGCACCGGGTCGGGCAAGAGCCAGACCAGTCGCAAGATCCAGACGATGCTGCGCGCGGCCGGTAAGCGTGTGGTCAGCATCCGTCACCCGATGCCCTACGGCGACCTCGCGGCCCAGGCCGTGCAGCGCTATGCCACCTATGAGGACCTCGAGCGCTACCAGTGCACGATCGAGGAGCGCGAGGAGTACGAGCCCCACATCGCGGCCGGCAACGTCATCTATGCCGGGGTCGACTATGGCGCCATCCTCGAGCAGGCCGAGCAGGAGGCCGACGTCATCTTGTGGGACGGCGGCAACAACGACTTCAGCTTCTACAAGCCCGACCTCTATGTCACCGTGGCGGACCCGCACCGGCCCGGCAACGGGCTGCGCTACTACCCCGGCGAGGTCAACCTGCGGCTGGCCGATGTCGTCGTCCTCAACAAGATCGACACCGCCGACCGCGCCGGGATCGAGGCCGAGCTCGACGCCGTCCGCTCGGTCAACCCGGACGCGACGATCATCATGGGCGCCTCCCCGGTCACGGTGGACGACCCGTCGCTGGTGCGCGGCAAACGGGTCCTCGTGGTGGAGGACGGCCCGACACTCACCCACGGTGAGATGAAGTATGGCGCCGGCACGGTCGCTGCTCGTCAGCTCGGCGCGCGCGAGCTGGTCGACCCGCGGCACTGCGCCGTGGGCGAGATCAAGGCGACGTTCGAGAAGTATCCCGGTATCGGGGTGCTGCTCCCGGCGATGGGCTACTCCAAGCGGCAGCTGGCCGACCTGGAGCTGACCATCAACACCTCGGGCGCCGACGCCGTTGTGATCGGCACGCCGCTGGACCTGCGGCGGGTCGTCGACCTCAAGATCCCGGCCACCCGGGCCCGCTATGACCTGCAAGAGATCGGGTCGCCGACCCTGGAGGACGTCCTCAAGGAGGGCGGCTTCCTCTGATCGGCGCCGCGGGGGGCGCTGGCTGGCTAGCCTGAACACATCGTCAGTGATGGTTTCGCCCGTGATGAGTTCAGGAGTGTCATGGCCAGCGCCCACGTCGACTACGGCGACTACGGCGAGGGACCGCAGCGGTTCCACGTCCACGTCATCGACGAGGCGACCCCCACGGAGATGGCGCGCGCGCTGATCAGGGGGCAGGTGACGAGCCCGGAGCTGCGGCTGGCTCGGGTCACGCTGGTGCTCACCCCGGTGATCGCCTGGTACGCCGCCGGCTGGCCGCCGGCGATCGCGCTCGCCGTCGCACTGGTGGCGCTGCGACCCCTGATGATGCGCGGTCTGCTGCGCAAGCTCTCGCTGCAGCTTCCGATCGGTGGCGAGATCGTCACCGAGTTCACCGACCGCACCGTCACGCTGCGCACCCCGACGGAGATCCGCGAGTTCAAGGTGAGCTCGCTGGACCCGATCAAGACAGTGGGGGATTGGGTGGTGTTCTGCCCCGAGGGCACCCGCGACTACTACGCGGTTCCCGAGGAGCTGTTCCCACCTGTCGAGGTGGTGCGCGCCCGCGAGGCGCGCGAGGCGTCGATGTTCTGAGCCGGCCGGTCCGTCTCAGCCGACGCCGATGGCCAGGCCCCAGCCCGCCACGACGGCGACCAACCCGACCCCCAGGCTCACCAGCACGTTGAGCGCGGCCTCCATGAACGAGCCGTCCTCGAGCAGGCGAACCGTCTCATAGCCGAACGTCGAGAACGTCGTGAGCGCGCCACACAAGCCCGTCCCCACCAGCGTGAGCACCCAGGCGGGGACGTCGTGCACGGACGCGAGCCCGGCGATGAGTCCCAGCGCCAGCGAGCCAGCGGCGTTGACGGTCAGGGTGCCGAACGGGAACACCGATGCGTGACGGGCATTGACGGCCTGGTCGGTGAGGTAGCGCAGCGGTGCGCCCACCGCTCCGCCGAGGAGGACGAGGAGGAGCGTCACGAGGCCGGTTCGCCCCCGTCGGCCCGGCTGACATAGCGGACAACCTCGACCTCCTCGACCGTCACGAGTCCTTCGGTGACGAGCTCGTCGAGCACGGGCAGGAAGTCGCGCACCTTGTCCTCGCGGTCCACGATGACCACCGCGCACGGCAGGTCGTCGGCGAGCGACAGGATCCGGGAGGTGTGGATGTGCTCGGACTTGCCGAAGCCCTCGATGCCATGGAAGACACTCGCGCCGGCCAGCCCGGCTGCGTGGGCGCGGTGGACGATCTCGGTGTAGAGCGGCCGATGGTGCCACTGGTCGCTCTCCTTGATCAGCACCATCAGCCGGAGAGCCGGTCCGGAAAGGGTCATCGTGGGCTCCTGTCGCTGTCGCTGTCGCTGTCGGGGTCGGTGCTGGGGTCGGGCCTGGGGTCGGGCCTGGGGTCGGGGTGGAGCCGGTCGGCTCGCCGGAGCACGAGGCGCTGCCGCACGCCGATCGCCGTACGGCCGAGGACGAGGCCCGCATAGACCGCGGCGAGACCGGCCACGAGCGTGGTGGCGACATAGGTGACCGCGACCGGGATGGCACCGGCGTCGGTGAGGGAGCGCGCGTCGAGCGCATAGGTCGAGAAGGTGGTGAAGCCGCCGAGCAGGCCGACGCCCACGAACGGGCGCAGGTAGCGCCGCGGTGCCATGGCGGTCACGACGGCCATGAGGACCCCGATCAGAAGGCCGCCGCTGACGTTGGCGATCCAGGTGCCCCACGGGAACCCGTCGGGGGAGTGGGGGAAGGTCTGTGCCAGCCCCCAGCGGGCCGACGACCCGAGGGCACCGCCGAGGGCGATCGCGGCGAGCACGTCGCCACGGTCGCGCAGCGTGCGAAGCATGGACATGGGTCTCCTACCGGTTGAGGTAGGGACTGTTGGCGGCGCGATGCCGCGGTTGTCGGCGAGCCCCACCGCCATCAGTGTCAACGCTAGCGCATCGGCAGCGACGCGAGCGTCACTCCTCGGCGGCGACGGCCACCTCGGTGGACCCGTACATGCTGCTCCGGCGGATGGAGCCGTCGAACCTGCTCAGCGGGATCAGGCGGAAGCCTCCCCTACGCTAATGCGCCGACAATGACTCGAATAGACCGCATCTGCGGGACTAGAGTCCTCTTCATGCCGACAATGCGGATCAAAGATGCGGCCGGGTATCTCGGCGTCAGCGACGACACCGTCCGACGCTGGGTGGATCGCGGTCTGCTGGGCTCCTCGACCGACGAGTCAGGGCGCAAGGTCGTCGACGGGTTCGAGGTCGCCATGGTCGCCCGCGACCACGCCACCGTGCCCGCGGTGCCGGGCGGGGTCGTGAGCTCCGCGCGCAACCGGTTCGTCGGTCTGGTGACCGACATCAAGACCGACGAGGTGATGGCGCAGGTCGAGATGCAGTGCGGGCCCTTCCGGGTGGTCTCGCTGATGAGCAGCGAGGCCGTGCGGGACCTCGGCATCACGCCCGGATCCGGCGCCGTCGCCGTCATCAAGTCCACCACCGTGATCGTGGAGACCCTGAAGGGAGACTCATGAACCGCCCCGCCGCCATCGTCACCGCCGCGCTGCTGGGCCTGGGGCTGGCCGGCTGCGGCTCCGGGTCCTCCGGCGGCACGGCAGCCGGCGGGAGCACGACCATCACCGTCTTCGCCGCGGCCTCCCTGACCGAAACCTTCACCGAGCTGGGGGCGGCCTTCGAGGCCGCCCACCCGGGCGTCAGGGTCGAGTTCAGCTTCGCGGGCTCCTCCGACCTCGTCGCCCAGATCCAGCAGGGCGCCCCCGCCGACGTGTTCGCCTCCGCCGACGAGGCCAACATGGCCAAGCTGACCGGCGACGGCCTGCAGGGCTCGGAGCCGGCGATCTTCGCGTCCAACACGCTCGAGATCGCCGTGCCACCCGGCAACCCGGGGGGTGTCGCGACCTTCCGGGACCTGACCACGGACGGCCTCAACCTGGTGGTCTGCGCGCCGGAGGTCCCGTGCGGGGCGGCCACGGCCAAGGTCGCCGACGCTGCGGGCCTGACCCTGTCGCCGGTGTCGGAGGAGCAGAGCGTCACTGACGTGCTCGCCAAGGTCGAGTCGGGTGAGGCCGACGCGGGGATCGTCTATGTGACCGACGTCCGGGCCGCCGGTGACGCCGTCGAGGGCATTCCCTTCCCCGAGGCCGCGGAGGCGGTGAATCTCTATCCGATCGCCACGGTCAAGGACTCCGAGCATGCCGATCTGGCCGGGGAGTTCGTCGACCTCGTCCTCTCCTCCGCCGGGCAGGACACCCTGCGGTCGGCAGGCTTCGCCCCCGCGCCATGACGCC
>JAGQUE010000357.1 GCA_020438665.1 Nocardioidaceae bacterium
GCATCGTGGTCTTGCCGGCCTGGGTACAAGCCGGTGGGTTGCCAGGTGTTTAGCGTATCCTCCGCGCCGATGAAGGAGCGAGAGGCCCCCGCTCCTTCATCGCATCAGACGGGTGCCAACGCGGGTGAGCACGGCAACAACTTGATCACAGAGGGTGTCACCGTAGACAGCCGTGCCTAGGCTCGACATGCTCTGGACAAGCGAAGGCCCGCGTCGGTCGGGGTGTTGGACTCACTCCGAACTCGGCGCGGGCCTCGCCTATGCGTCAGCCGAGGCGACGGCAGCGATCACACTTCGGCAGGTTGCCGGTGCCGCTGCGTCGGTACTGACTCTCGATGTTGTTGCCTTCGGTGCACGACGTGTTGTCGTGATGCACATCCATCGTCTTCGCGGAATACCACGGGCTGGTCTTCATAGCGTTCACCTCCTTTCTTCCTCAGCGGTCCGGCTTCCCCACCGGACCCAGCCCCTCGATGGTCGCAAAGCGCACCGACACTTCGCGACGCGACACGCCGAGGATTCAAAGTTGCACAAGTTTGCGCACGGTTGCCATGTATTGTCTAAAAGCTTCAGCGGCGCCCACACCGAACAGTCCTTGCGCCGATCGCGCCATTCTCAGACAGCACAATCTGAATCGGTCAGTTGAAGTGGTCCGTCAGTTCTGTTCGGATGAGCCTGCGGCTTCATCCACGATCTCGCCATCCACGACATCGCTGTCCGGGTCGGCTTGCACCATTGTCTGCTGCTCGACGTTGACGATGGTTGTCTGCTCGATGATCGGCGGTTCGTCGCCTGGCATCAGGGCAGGGAATCCACCAACGGCACTGAGCCCCATGCAAATCGCGGCGTAGACACCGGCGATCCGGCGGCCGTACTTGCTCTTGCCGATGCGGTCCCACATGTCTGGTCGTCGCTGCACCGATCCCAGCAGGGTCGTTACGGCGCGCTCCAGGTCGGGTGCGCCGGTGATGAGCGCATCCTGGATCGCCCGCTCGACTTCACGGAGCCGTTCGATGATGTACCGCTTGAGGTCGGCGTCCAGGTCGTCATCGGAGAGGACTGCGTCGATGAGATCACGCACTTGCGACAGGTAGTCACGCACCTGGTCCTGCTCGACCACGACTTGAGTGGAGCGCCGCGCCAGAACAGCATCCATCATCTCAAGGCTCTGCCACCCCGTGTCCTTCAATGGTTCAAGGAACTGCGCGACGTTGCGCCCCATAAGTCCAGAGAACATGTTCAGACACTGCTCCACCTGGCCGAAACTCGCGAGCATGATGTCCGGGGCCATCTCATGGGGAAGCGTGGACACCTCTGCCTTGGCCATCTGAGCCATGTGCATCAGCAGCGCCCCGCGGCGCATGCACTCCGCGATGTCCTCGGGGCTCTCAGGATCGAGGTCGAAGATGTCACACCACTCGTGCAAGACGGCGCTCCCGTGCTGCCGTCCGCGCAGGACGATCAACCAGCGCATGACCTGACCGGCCGGATTGTTGAGGCTTGCCACGCACCTACCCTACGAATCTGGACCGACAGATGCCCAGGATCGTCGCCGCTCTCAGGCTGTCGGTGATGTGGTGCATACTTGAAGACGCGGGGATACGACCCCGGTGAACCGACACCAGAGGAGGCGAAGTCCATGGAAATCACGTGCGCAAGCCGCACACAGCTCAACACCGCTTCCTAGGCTCACCTCAACCGGATTTTCAGAGAGGACTACAGCAAGGCTTAGGCATGGGGTGGATCTAGGAAGCGGGACTTGTCCGCCGTCTCGCTGTCACCGATCCCATGACTACTTGGCAGCACCTTATCGAGAGCGCAATCGCCGCAGTTCTCGACCATCCTTTGAAGAGCACTGTCCTGATGACTGCATTCGTGGTCATCCTCGCCGTGCATCATTCGCGCGCTCTGGTTTATCTCTTCTACTACTGGGCGCAGCGCATCTCCGGTGCTTCACCGGACGAAGCACGTGCCTCGGCCTCGGCCGTTGCCCAGTCGAAGCGCTGCGCGCCCGAGAACACACTGTTGCGCAGGTTCTTGCCGAGGGCGGAACTTCCACCTCCGCCGAGCCGGGACTCGTCCTAGCCGGGTAGCGGACCATGCTCCGGCCGGTCGCAAGAGCCCAAAGGCACCGGCCCCGGCCCCGGCTCAGTAGTCGGACGGCATCGCGAGGACGGCGTCGATCGGAGCGGTCATGGTCTCGTAGTTGAGGCTGGTGAAGGTTGCTCCGATCAGGCCGCACTCCTTCGCGGTGATCGCCGCCATGGCGAGCGAGACGGCCTGGCCGGAGGCGCTGGGGACGGCTGCCTGCGCCAGCATGGCGTTGAGTTGCACGCGGCCGTGGTACTGGGCCTGGGCAGCGGACCATTCCTCGTCACGGAGGCCGGCCCCAGCCGCGGTGGCGAGGTTTTTCGCGGCCGCGAGGATCGCCGTCTGGTCGGCGCTGTACTGATCGCCGATCGTGGTGCGCTGGCCGCTCGTGGTGGCGGCGAGCCTGTCGATGATGGTCGCGACCTTGCGGGTTGTCCCCTCGTCGCCGGACAGCAGCTGGCGCAGCGTGCCGACTCCTGCCGACGAGCCGGGCCAGGTGACCGACTCCAGGCCGTGCCACCCCCGACTGTCGCTCGCCGCTGGGGTGCCCGTCACGGGGACGATGGTGAAGTCCTCCTGCGGCGGCCAGGTCAGCGAGTCGTAGGTCGGGTGGTGGCCGTTGCGGGTGTCGGTGAAGTACGCGGCGAGACGCTCAGCGATGAGCCAGCCGTGGTCGTAGACCTGGGTGCCCAGCGTGTTGCCGGAGTCGTCGCCAACGACGGCGGGGTCACGCACGGCACGGAACGCCGAGCGGTAGAAGCCACCGGGCCAGGGCATCGACTGCGCGGCAGGTCGCCGACCGGAGAGGTCATCAACGCTGTCCTGCCAGATCCACAGCCTCCCGTCCAGGTCGGCTGGGTCGTCGCTGTACGCGTTCGTCTCGGTGGATGTGCTCTGATGCGCGGTGCCAGTCCAGGCGTAGGTCGAGTCGGTGTCGTCGGCGGTGTCGCCGTCGAAGTAGCCTCCCGCGATGCTCGTCTGCTCCAGCATGAGGGCGTCGCACCGGATCTCAGCGCCGATGGACTCGACCGCGATCTTGGCCTTGGCGGCAGTCGATGGTGCGGAGCCGGTGATGCTGCACCGGGTCCAGGTGTCCTCGCCGGGTTCGAACACCTGCGTGGTGGCGCTGATGACTGCACCGTTGGACTTGCACCAGTAGATGGTGAGGTAGCCGTAGGTGGTCTTCAGCCGTGCTTGGAGCGTGTAGGTCTTGCCAGGCGTGACCAGGTAGAACCCGTCGCTGACGAGGTTCCCTCCGATGCCAACCAGGCAGGAGGCGCTACCCACGTACGCGTCGTCGGTGACTCGGCTTGCACCGGCGCTTCCCTCGGAGGTCCACCCAGCCATGTCGACCTCGAACGATGGGTTGGTCAGCAGGTTGGTCCGGACGGTGCCCACCGCCTGGGGCGCGTCGCCCCGATCGACTGTCGTGGGGCCTGCGCCCACGGTGAAGGGTGGAAAGGTCAAGCCGCTGAGGTCGGCACCGTCCTTGAGCAGCATGAAGTAGTGCGCGGTCATGACTTCTCCTTCGCGGTCAGCGGTCTGGCGTAGCCGCCGGTCTTGGCGTCCCAGGCGTAGTCGTCGAGGGACTTGGCTTCAGCTGAGTGCCAGGGGCAGTCGGCCGGGTCGCCGCGCCAAGGGCAGCCCTTCTCTGTGCACCGGTTCATGCGGCTTCGGTCCAGCCCGTGTGTCCGGTGTGCTTGAGGTGGTTGCCCACGGCAGCCGGAGTGGACGCGTATCCGCAGTCGTTGCAGCGGCGACGTCTGGAGTTGTTGAGCGCGGCGACGCGACGCCCGGCTTCCCTCTGTGCGGGAGCGACTCGCTTCGGTGGACGACAGCCGAGGGAGTGCTCGTACAGCGCTGCGCTGGTGAAGAACCGCCAGCCGCAGACGGCGCAGGCGCGATCGACGAACCCGAGCACCTTCACGTCCAGGGTCGCGGTGCTCATATCAGCCGCTCCAGCGCCTCGCGGATGTGCTTGGGGGGCCGAGAGGACATGGACTCTGCGACGTGGACTGTGTGTGCGTCGTCCGGATCGGGGTCCTGCTCGACCCACTCCACGTCAACGACGTCAGCGACGTCGGTGGCCTCGGCCTCGACTATGGCCTGCGGGTCTGCTCGGGCGTTGAGAGCGGCGATCTCAGGGCTTTCGAGGGCTGACCCGGGCGTCGCTGAGTCGAGGCCTCCCGGGGCCGTCAGAACGCGGCGGAACAGGTCCTCGATGGGGTCGACGCTGACTGTGACCTCGTGGCGCTCCTTCTCCATGCCGAGCAGCTTCATGACGTGGGCAGCAGCCGCCAGGCGATCGCGGCCAGACTGGTTGGGGTCGTTCATGATCTCCCGCACCACATCGGCCGCGTCCTCCACGGTGTCGCCGAGGCGAACGAACGCCGCAGCGATCGCCGCCGGGGTCTTGCCTCCGTGGTCACCGCACACGGTCAAGCCCGGCAGGGCTTCCTGGTTGCACGGTCGCCCGTCCTTCAGGTGTCCCGAGCATCGAAGGATGCCCGGCGGAGCGTGGTTAGCCCACCACTGGTCGGAGTGGCGCTTCTTGGCGAGCGACTTCGACGACGCCACCGCTCAACTCCAGACCAAGCCGTGCAGGGAGGTGTCGAGTTCGGTCCGGCAGTCGTCGCAAACGTGCAGATCGACCACCGTCGGCCCGGCGTTGACCCAGAGCGTGTGCTCGGGCTGGACGTCGCGAAGGCAGCGGTCGCACGGAGCCGCGAAAAGGTCGTAGTTGGACCAGCCGAGCGCCTTGCCAAACACGGCGTTGAACAGGCGGCGGGCAGGAGTGGAGGTCTTGCGTCCCGGCCGCAGCAGCGGGGTGTGGTTGGGGGCGTCGGTCGGGCGGTCGATGGTCGCGAGAACCGCCATCTCGACGGCCGGGTCCTCCACAGCGTGGCTGTTGTGAGGCCAGAGCCGCTCGCCCTCTTCGATCGCGGCGAGAACGGCGTTGGCGGTGTTGTCGTGGCTGGTCATGGGTTCTCCTCCTGGATGAGCGGGTAGAGCGGGTGGTGGTCTCCCCGACCCAAGACCCGCTCAGGCTCGGGCCGGGGAGACGATGTGCGCCTGAAGGAAAGGACCAACGTCAGGCGTACAGGGCCGGAGCTGAGTACGCGCCAGCGGTGATCTGCATGACCATGCCGGCGAGACGGTGACGGACACCGGTGCCGAAGCCCCGGACCCAGTAGGAGTCCTGGAGCGGGTAGTCGGGCTTGTTGCCCTGCACCAGCCGAAGGCCCTGGAGGGACGAGTTGGCGTGCTGGCGGAACATGATCGGGTTGGACGAGGCGAGGACGCCACCGGAGGCCAGCGCCACCACGTAGCCCGCCGGGATGCGGCTGGTCTCGATGATGTAGGCCTCGTCGTAGGCACCCTTGACCGGGAACCCGCCCCACGTGGCCGGGGCCAGGTCGCCCAGCAAGTGGTCCGGCGAGTAGAACCGAGCGCCCTGCGCCGGGACGAAGTCGGCCTTGTCGCCGCCCGCCACCCGGAAGGTCGAGACGACGTCGCCCTCCACGGAGTTCACGAAGATGACGACCTGCGAGCCGTTCTCCTGGCTGTACCCGTGGGACTTGAAGTCCGCGACGATCTCGTCCAGGTCGGCAGAGACGATGGTGCCCGCGCCGGACGTCCGGTAGTGGGTGTGCGTCCCGTCGAACTCGTTGCCTTCATATGCCGGGGGAACCCAGCCGTCGCCGTTGGCGAACGCGAACACGTCGTAGACGGAGTTCGTCTTCGCGTCCGTGACCTGGCGGTTGGTAGACCGGAACACCGTGCCCATCACCTTGTTGAAGACGAGGTCGTTGTCGGCGGCGAGGATCGCCTGGGCGTTGGCCTCGATCTCGGCAGCGGTCGCGTCCGCGAGGTACTGCCAGGTCGAGCGCCAGGCGTTGTCGTACCACTTGAACGTCGCGCCCATGTTGAGAGCGACCGGCCGGTTCCGCTTGCTGGTCGGGACGCCGTACTCCGAGGCCTCCTCGAAGGCGGCGTCCGAGCCGAGGGTCTGGAGGACGGAGGTCACGGGAGAGGTCACCGGGTAGGTGAACAGGTCGACGAACCGCTGGCGGCTCTCGTTCTGGATGTCGGCGACGGTGCGGAGTTCGGCGAACAGCGCGTTGAGGTCGCGACCGTCGGCGGACACCCGCAACACGTCGGCGGAAGCGTTGTATCCGCGAGGCATGGTGGCTCCTAGTGGTGGATCGGATGTTGGTGCGAGCGACTGCTCGTCTTCCGTTGCCCCCACTAGGGCTTGGGCCTGAGGCCCCTGCCAACCGACTGGTTGACGTCGTCAACTATACCTCCAAACCGAGACGGTCCGGTAGGTGGTTACGTCCGGCGCGGCGCGGCGGCTGTTGCGTCAGTCATCCTTCCGGAATCGCTACCGTGCTTTCGTGGAGAAGGATGAGTCCCTTGAGGAAGGGGCGCCGAACTATCCGTCGCTAGAAGTTATCCGCGCCGAGCTCGACCTACGGCTTGCCGAGCAAGACCGTCGTGGAAACGCCTTCGACAGTCGAGCCGGCATCGTGATCGGTTCAGCGGGGGCGCTCATCGGGCTTACCGCGCCGCCCACCAACTGGGCCAACCTCATAGGGATGTTGGTGGCGGTAGCGGCCGCGTTCGCGGCAGCCTGGGCTATCTGGCCGCGAGTCGCGAACGCCATCGACCCACGGACAGTTCGGAACAAGTACCTGACAACTGACCCAGAGGAAACTCAACGCACGCTCCTCGATACCCGCATCGTCATCTTCGAGAAGGACCAGGCCCGACTCGAAGACAAGGGGAGGCGCCTCAAGTGGTCGGCCTTGATCCTGGGCGGTGCGATCCTGGCAGTCGGAGTCGGGTCTATCGTGGACTTCCTCAGCAATGACGATGCGGGAGGAAACACCTATGAGCCGGCAGGGTTCAACCACCACTGGCACGACGCCCCCTCCGGTCCCGCCCATGGCTCCGGACCCGAGCATCATCGCCAACGCTGAGGGCATCGACCACGATCTGAAGGAAGCCCGCGAGGCTGCCCAACAAGAACTTGCGAAAGGGGAGCACTCGCAATGACTGACGAGACTCCGACGGAACCACCTCCCGAGCCGCCCAAGGTTCCCGAGATGGCGCCAGATCCGACAATCCTGGTCTCCGAGTTGCGGGCGAGCGGTGACCTTGACGACGACCCCGATGCGGTCAACTTCTCGCAGATCAAGAGGGCTAGGGACCTCAAGAAGGGCAAGTAGCGGCTAGGGTCCGCACCTCGACGCGACGGATCGCAGCAAGAACGTGGCTGTGGTGCCACGACTTCGACCGTGCGGTCGGGCGGGCGACACCCTCGTCCTCCATCAGCTGAGCGATTGCCGACGCGGAGAGCCCGCCACAGTGAAGGCCATAGATGCGCTCCTCCACGTCGGTGGGGATCGCGGACGGACGGCCCATGTGCTTGCCGGTCGTCGCCCGAATGGTCGCCATGCCCTCGCGAGTGCGGCTGGCGATGATGCGGCGCTCCCACTGCGCAACGGCGGCGCGGATGTCCGCGACAAGCCGCCCACTGTCGGTGGAAGTGTCCACGCCAAGATCGAGGCACACGACCGACCACGCCTCGCGGTCGGCCCGGTCGAGGATGTCCGCGAAGTCGCGGGTGGAGCGGGCCAGCCGGTCGAGCGCGGCAACAGCGAGGGCGTCGCCCTGCCCGTGGTCGAGGTCGTCCATCGCAGCTGCCAGCACCGGCCTACCGTGGAGGCTCTTGGCGCTGGCAGCGTCTTCCTCACGGATCGTCAGGTCCCACCCGAAGACCTCGGCGGCGTCGCGCAGGCGACGGGCCTGAGTCTCCGGAGACATGGCCTGCTTGTCGGTCGAGCGGCGCACGTATCCCAGCACTCGCAGAGGCTCGTTGCTCATCGTTGTCTCCCAGGTTTCGCGGGTAAGGGTCCCGTTGCCCGCGAAACCTACCTCGAATACATGTTCGGAAACTAGCCAAGCGCGGCTGCCGACTTTCGACGATCCGGAGGATCGCGCGATCGCGCGTGTGAGGTGCCTCAGCCCACACAGCAGGGCCGTTCCACACCCCTCTCCGGGCTTCGACGGCGATCTCCAGGCCTAGTGCCACCGCGCCGGGGTATGTCACGCGTCGAGCCGGGAGAGGTCCTCGAACCCAGCTTCTCCAGTTTCTGAGAAACGACCGAACCGGGGTGATTCCTACTCTCACCCCACCAGTACGACCGAGGCCCACCGACCCGCTACCGGGGTGCGGGGTCCATAGAACCCCGTCACCCCGGTTAGACGGTGACCGGGGTGACCGGGGTGCACCTCACTTCACCCCGGTCACCCCGGTGGCTAGTTCTCGACGTTCTCGCAGAAACTCGTCGCGTCGTCGGCGAGATAGTGGGTGTGTTTCTGCCCGATCTTCCTCATTTCAACGACGCCGTTCGCGACGAGCGACCTCAACACCCGCCGCTTCTCTGCATCGTCGCCGTTCACGGCGTCCCGAATCTCGTTGGTTCCGCAGCCGGGACTGCCCGCGATGTAGAGCACGATGTCGTCCTCGATCCGGCTCGCAGTCGCCTGCCGCCGACTCCCGCCGTCAATCGACAGGTGCCGAGTGCTCGGCTCGAAGTGAAGCCGGACCTCGCCCTGGTCCACGTCGCGCCCGAAGGCGTAGAAGTAGCGCGGGCTCTCCGGGTCGCCGGGGTCTTCCTTGACAAGCTTCCACTTCGCGTCGGGCCAGTCCTCCAGGCGGGAGTCACCCCGGCTGCGCTCGTTGGAGTGGCCCATGTGGTGCACCACCAACAACTCCCCGATGCCGCAGGCCGCGACGAGTTCATCCAACGCCACCAGGAACCGACCCGCGTCCTTGTCCTCGGACAGTCCGAGTGAGTCCAACGCCGGGCGCAGGCAGTCGAAGATGAGCACGTCTGCCGGGCCGATGCGCTCGACCCATTCCTGCCGGACCTCGGGGTCGAGGATGTTGAACGACGACAGCCGACCCTTGAGGGAGAACACCGTGGCGGCGTCAGTCTTGCGGATGCCCTGATCCCGAAGCCACCGCCGGGTCTGACTGCGACTCATCTCGTCGTCCACGAGCACGACGCGATCCACGGGGGACACCGGGAACCGAGCGAGAAAGTCGTCCCCGTCAGCCAGCGACCGGATCAGGTTCCCGGTGAGCGTGGTCTTGCCAGACTTGTTCTGCGCGGCCAGCACGACACGCCCCTCAGTCGGCCACAGGCCCTGGACCCGATAGAGGACGTCCTCCTCGGGCTCGTTCAACAGCGCCGTGAGGCTCACCGGCTCGGGCGGCTCCGCGGTAGTGAGGGACTCGCGTCGATGCTGGCGGTCGGCCTCGTCACGCACCCGGAGTCGATAGACGGCCTCGGCCACGTCAAGAGCGTGCCTCGCCTTGCCGAACCGGGCCAGCGCGGCAACGCGAGGCCGAGCGGCGGTCACCCGCTCCAGGATCCCTTGCACGTCCTCATCGGGACGGACGAGCGCCCATCGAACCAGGTCCTCAGCTGAGAGTCCCCCGCGCTGCTCCAGCAAGTCGTCGACAAGTGCGCGCGTGCTCTCCGATTCCTCGCGTGCCGCCTGGTCAGCGTCCACCCTGGCGAAGTAGGCCAACTCCTCCGGGGTGTACGGATCGTCGTCCGGGTCATACGGGGTGAAGTCGTCAGCTGCGCTCATCGCGGGACTCCTTCGCGTGGGACGGTGCGAGCGGTGCGTACTTGTCGACGTGAGGGCGGCGACGCTGGTCCTGCTTGGCCTGCTTCTTGGTGAGTCGGGCGAGGTTCTGCTTCTTGTTGCTCACTCCGAATCGCCCCCAGTCACAACCGAGAACGGTGCAGGCGGAGCGGGCTGCTGTGCGGCGATCCATCCGGTGATCAGCGCAGTCGTGAGGAGGCCGGACACAACGCCGGCAAGGACCTGCCTGCCGATCATCACCGATCACTCCAGTCGGCCTGGGCCTCGTCGACGGCCTGGCGGACGATCTTCTCGATGAGGGTCGCGGCGTCGTACTTGACACCACACACGCTCAGGAGGAGACCGGTCAGGTGTGCGGCCTGCACACCGTCGAAGCGGACGCCCTGGCGGAGGGTGCCGCGGAGTTCGCGGTCGACGCGTGCGGTGGCGAGGGAGCGCCGGGCCTCGGCCTCTTCCTTGGGGTCGGGAGTCCGACCGTAGGAACTCAGCCCGCCCAGGCGGGCGGATGCAGCGCGGACGCTGCTGTAGTTGTCAGACATCGGAGGGTGCCTTTCGGCTGGCGGTCCATCTGCCCTTCCGGGGCAGTTGCCGTTCCTCCGATGTGAACGGCGCACCCTCCGACGAGCCCGCGTCTGGCGGGCGTCGGGCCTCCGCGCTCCGGGCGGTCGTCTCTCAGACCACTCACCGGGCAACAGCGCGGGTCGGCTCTGACCTAGTTCGATGTTGACGCCAACGTACCTCTACCGAGATTCGGTTCGGCGACTACTGGCCGTCTCGCTAACTCTCGACGTCGGTCGGCCCGGCTGTGGTATGCGCAGGCGGGCCTCGAAAGCGGCGATCAGCCGCTGCCCTGGCGAGTACCAGGCGAGCGGCTGATCGGGCGGGAGAACCGGCTTCGAGCGTGCCTCTCAGGCCCTCTCGTCAAGCGGGCCGAGGTCGTTGGGGTGCCGCCAGTCAAACCGGAGCCGCGCCAGGGCCTGGGCATCCGTGCGACGACCTGGTCGACCGCGGCTGACCCAGATTCGCTCGATAGCGTCACCGAGGATCTCGCGGCGCTCCTCATCGGTCGTGGCCTCGGCCCAGTCGTCTCCGAACATCTGGGTCTCGCGAGTCGGCCGGTACTCCACCACCGGAGCCTCGGCTCGGGCCTCGCGGCGCAACCTCCGCAGAGCCGCCATCTGCTCGCTCAGGGATTCCGCTTCGTCATCGTCGTCGGTGGCCTGGAGCAAGGACCCCAACTCGGCCAGCCGATGCTCGATCTCCGGGAGCACTGCAGCTCCGCCCTCGTGAACCTCAACGATCGTTGACCATCGGACGCGCTCGCCTTTCATGCGCAGGAACTCCGCGATCACCAGGTGTTCGAACCTGGTCATCGTCTGGAAACAGCTAGGGCACGAGTAGCCGGGCCGACCCTGCACAGTCCCCCGGTGCATCCGGACCTCGCAGTCGGCGCACCACACCAGTCCGGACAGCAGCGACGAGGTCCTGGCACGGGTGTGCCGCGGACGGGACTGGGCGGTGTCTCTGGCATCCAACTTCGCCACCATCGCTCGCCACTCCCCCACCGGCATGACGGCAAGCGACTCGTTGACCTCCGGCAGCCCATTCTCTCCGTGCAGGACGCCGGTCCCCCTGCTCCGCTTGTCGTTGCCTGGGTTGAACGGCGTCATTCCGGCGAGCACCGGGTGCCGGAGGATGCGCTCGACCGTGGAGTAGACCCACTCGTTCTTGCCGGTAGGTGTGGGGATGCCCTCAGCGTTGAGCCATTGGACAGTCGAGTAGAGGGTGTGCCCTGCCTGGGTCCGGCGCACCATCTCACGCAAGGTGTCCACGGTGTCCGGATCGCGCGCCAGCACGTAACCCTTGCCGTCGGGTGCGGGGACGCTCCGAAAGCCGTAGGGCACCTTGCCGCCAACGACCCGTCCGTTGCGCAGTAGATAGGTGCGGGCAGCCGCGACCCGAGCAGAGATCGCGGCTGCCTCCATCTCGCCGAACACCGCAAGCATGGTGGCGAAGCCGCGTCCCTCCGGCGTCGTCATGTCGACGGTCTGCTCGACCGCCACGATGCCCGCGCCTCGAGCCTGGAGCGCCTCGTCCGCGTGCAGGAAGTCGAGCACTCGGCGCGCCAGTCGATCTACCTTCCACACCACCACGGCGTCGAAGGTCTTCGACGACGCGAGGAGGGCCTGCCACCCGGCCCGGTCCTCGGGCTTGTTGTGGGTGGCGCTGACCCCCTCGTCCGTGAAGGTGGCAACGACGTCCCAGCCACGCGCAGCGGCGTACTGCCGCGCTGCCTCGATCTGACGCTCAACCGACACCGACTCTTCAGTGGTGACGGAGATGCGGGCGTAGATCGCGGCTCGGCGAGCGGCGTTCTTAGGACTCACGCAGCAGCCTCGGACTTCCGAGCGGCAGCGGCGCCAGCCTTCAGGGCGTCGGCGCGGAGCGCGCGCTCCATGTCACGGGCGAAGGCGATGACGGGGAGCTTCTTCGAGCCGGAGAGCCGCTGGGCCACCGCAGCGCCGTAGCCCGCCAGGAACGAACGGTTCTGGTTGTACTTCTCCATGTCGGTCTGGCCCTTGCGGTCGAGCGTCTTCTGCCACGCACGGAGCGCGGCGGTCGCACTGACCTCAGTATCGTTGAGCAGCGCGACCAGCGACTCCGCCTCGTCTCCTGCCAGGTGCACGTTGACCAGCATGACTGACACCTTCTCGGTGCGCGCCTCGATGCCGTGAGACTCAGCCAGCAGCAGCGCGACCGGCACCCACACGGTGTTGTAGTTGCCCCGCGCGGCGTACGTGGCGGACGCAGCGCAGCACTCGCACACTCCGCAGTGTTCGCCGTTGTCGCAGCCCCCGCAGCCGGTGTCCCCGTCGACCATCGCCTGGAGTTCGGCGAGGGTACGGCGGCGCAGCCCCTGCTCGTTTCCCATGCCCTTCTCGACGAGGACTGAGATGAGGTCGGCCTTGGTGATCTTCTTGCCCATGGTTCGGTTCCTTCGAATCCCGGTGATCGAACAGGCGTTCGATCGACTGGGATTCGAAGCGTACTCTGTAAAGCCGTGGAACGCTAGCGGCCTGGGTCCCGCCGGCCACGAGGATGTTGAGCCCGGCACGCACAGACGCCTCGAGGAACGCCGCTGCGC
>JAGQUE010000358.1 GCA_020438665.1 Nocardioidaceae bacterium
GGCGGCGGCTGGCTCGGCTGGGTGGTCGCGGTCAGCGACATCACGCTGATCGAGCAGCGGCTGGGCCGCCAGGCCGCCGACGGCGGCCGGCACCGCCCGGACGGCCAGGAGCTCGCGTGGAAGCAGATCGGCGTCAACGGACTCATCGCCGACCCGCAGCTGCCGTTCTTCGTCCAGTGGCTGACCCCCGCCGAGCTCCACCCGAGCGCGGGCGCAGACGGCGAGTACTCCCTCTACTGTCTTGAGATCGCCGGTGACCCCCAGCGGGTCAGCGAGTGGCTCGGCGAGCCGGTGGAGACCCCGCTCGAGGACGTCAAGGTCGAGTGGGTCGCGCCCCACGGCACGCCCGGCATCACCGCCGTCCAGATCCAGACGCCCCACGGGATGGTCCGCATCTGATCCCGCCCGGGGCGGTCAAGAGCCCGAACATCTGGGACAACCCCGCCACCTACGAGCTGGAGAACAGGGCCGCCGACCCCGACGGCCTCCTCGAGGCCGCCATGCGCGACCGATGCGACTGGGCCGACCGCCACGTGCTCGACCTCGGCTGCGGGACCGGCTTCCACCTCCCGCTGTTCGCCCGCACCGGCGGTGCCGTCACGGGGGTCGAGCCACATCCGGACCTGGTGGCGATCGCGCGACGCCGTACCCGTGCGATCGGCAACGTCCAGGTGCTCCAGGGGACGGCCCAGCAGGTGCCGCTGCCGGACCGGTCCGTCGACGTGGTGCACGTGCGGTGGGCCTACTTCTTCGGGCCGGGCTGCGAGCCCGGGCTGGCCGAGCTCGACCGCGTCGTACGGCGCGGCGGCACGGCGTTCGTCATCGACAACGACCCGAGCCGCTCGACGTTCGGTCGCTGGTTCCGCCACGGCTACCCCCACCTCCCGCCCGCGGCCGAGGTCGAGCGGTTCTGGTCGATGCACGGCTGGACGCGCACACCGATCGACATGCGGTGGGTCTTCGAGAGCCGCGCCGACTTCGAGGCCGTCGTCCGCATCGAGTTCCCACCCGAGGCCGCCCAGGCGGTCATCGACGAGCACGACGGCGTCGAGGTCGACTATGCGGTCAACCTCTGGAGCCGCGGCTTCTGACCGGGCACTCGGGCGCGTGGGGCTCAGCTCGAGCCGCGGACGACCAGGCTGGGCTCGAGCAACACACCCTGCGACCGGGCCGGCGGCAGGGCCACCAGTCCTTCGACGGCCGCGACGACGTGGACGGCCACCTCCTCCAACGGCTGCCGTACGGAGGTGAGCCCGCCCGGCAACAGCTGGGCGGCCTGGGAGTCGTCGAAGCCGACCACCGCGACATCGCGCCCCACCGCCAGGCCTCGCTCGGCGAGGGTCTGCACCACGCCCATGGCCAGCGTGTCGGAAGCACAGACGAACGCCGTCGGGCTCGCCTCGTCCAGCAACACCGTCGCGGCCTCACGGCCGCTGGTCACGATGTCGTCGACGCGGGACGCGAGACCGGTCGTCGGCAGCCCGTGCTCGTCCATGACCTGGCACCAACCGCCGCGCCGGTCCTCGCCGATGTAGGAGCCCTTGCGCCATCCGATCCACGCGATGCGCGTGTGGCCGCGGTCGATGAGGTGCTGGGTGGCCAGCCGCACGCCCGACGCGCCGTCGACATCCACCCAGGGGTGCCCCGACTCGGGGCTGCGCCACGGCCGACCGAAGGCGACGAACGGCGCCCGCCGCGACTGCAGCCACACCGCCTCGTCCTTGCTGAGGAAGGTGTCGGTGACCACGAACGCATCCACGGCGTTGGAGCGCAGCAGCTCGTCATAGGACCCCACGGGGTCCTCGCCCGCGGCGAACAGCAGCACGTGGTAGCCGGCCTCGCGCGATGCGTCGACCAGGGAGTGCACGAAGCGGTCCATGGTCGCGTTGGCCGTGCCCTCCTGGACCGGGGCGAAGCGCAGCCCGATCTGGTGGGAGGTGCGGGTGCGGAGGTTGCGGGCGGCACGGTTGGGCGAGTAGCCCAGGTCCTCGATGACGCCGAGGACGCGCTCGAGGGTGTCCGCGCGCAGCAGCTCGGGGTTGTTCACGGCGTTCGACACGGTCTGTCGGGACACGCCGGCACGCTCGGCCACGTCGGCCAGGGTGGGCGCGTGGGTGGCGAGCCCATGCGCGATGGGACGGACGGTCCGGGCCATGTCTCCCCCTTGATCGTTCCAATCGCCACGATACAGCCGGAACGCCGCCGCCTTGCACCACGCCCGCCCACTGGGAGACGTGATGTCGGCGGCACCCTCTAGCGTCCTCCCCATGAGCAGCAGCAGCCCCGTGGCGGGGCCCCTCGGCGGGGCCCGAACCGCCCGCAGCAAGGCCCGTCCGGTCTACCAGTGCACCGAGTGCGGCTGGGAGACCGGCAAGTGGGTCGGCCGGTGCGCCGCCTGCCAGGCCTGGGGATCGGTGGTCGAGGGGTCGGCGCCGCGGCTACGCTCGGCCGCCGGCCCCGTCACCTCGCCGGCCGTGTCGATCGCCCAGGTGGTCGCCTCCGAGGTCGGCTCGCGCTCCAGCGGAGTGCCGGAGCTCGACCGCGTGCTCGGCGGCGGCCTCGTCGAGGGTGCCGCCATCCTGCTCGCCGGTGAGCCCGGCGTCGGCAAGAGCACCCTGCTCCTCGAGGTGGCGGCCCAGTCCGCCCGCTACCATCACCGCGCCCTCTATGTCACCGGCGAGGAGTCCGCGGCCCAGGTCAGGCTCCGCGCCGATCGCACCGGTGGCATCCACGACGAGCTGTTCATCGCCGCCGAGACCGACCTGGGCGCCGTGCTCACCCACATCGAGGAGGTGCGGCCCACGCTCCTGGTCATCGACTCGGTCCAGACGATCTCGGCTCCGGGCGTCGACGGCGTGCCGGGTGGCGTCACCCAGGTCAAGGAGGTCGCCGCCGCCCTCGTGCGCGTGGCCAAGACCCGCAACATCACCACCGTGCTCATCGGCCACGTCACCAAGGACGGCACGATCGCCGGCCCCCGCGTGCTGGAGCACCTCGTCGACGCGGTGCTCCACTTCGAGGGGGAGCGCACCTCGCGGTTCCGCATGGTCCGGGCGGTCAAGAACCGGTTCGGGCCCGTCGACGAGGTCGGCTGCTTCGAGCTGACCTCCGATGGCATCAGCGCCGTGGCCGACCCGACCGAGCTGTTCGTCGAGAGCCACGACCACCAGGTGCCCGGCACCTGCGTCGCGGTGACGATGGAGGGACGCCGGGCGATGCTGGCCGAGGTGCAGGCCCTGGTCACCCCGACCGCCACCGAGCGGCCGCGGCGCGTCACCTCCGGCCTGGACTCCTCACGCGTCAACCTGGTCATCGCCGTCCTCCAGCAGCACTGCGGCCTCCGCCTCCACGGCCACGACGTCTTCGTGTCGACCGTCGGCGGCGCGCGGCTCGCCGAGCCGGCCGCCGACCTGGCCATCGCCCTGGCCATCGCCTCCGCCTACGCCGGTGTGCCGGTCCCCGTGGGCGTGGCGGCGATGGGCGAGATCGGTCTGGCCGGCGAGCTGCGTCGGGTCCGCGACCTTCCCCAGCGTGTCAGCGAGGCCGCCCGGCTGGGCTTCCCGCTGGCCCTGGTGCCCGGCCGGCGCGACGACCGGCCCACCACCGCGGAGGGGTGGATCGTCGACGACACCCGCGTGAGCGAGGTCGCCGAGATCGCTTCCGCCCTTCACCGGCTCGGGCTGCGGACCAGGACGACTCCCGACCCCCGCGAGCCCGACCGCGGTCCCCTAGACTGACGGCGCTGAGATCGAGTGACGCCGCCCCGGCCGGGTCGGCGCGAAGGATGGGGGGGTCCGTGGCCGGCACCGAGCGCACCGACGAGAGCCTGCGCCTGCGCGCAACGCTCGCCTCGATCGCGCCCGGGACCACGCTGCGCGACGGACTCGAACGCATCCTGCGCGGTCGCACCGG
>JAGQUE010000359.1 GCA_020438665.1 Nocardioidaceae bacterium
TGGTCGAACGAGAGAGCGAGTGTGGTGACCTGGCGGATGGCGATCTCGTCGCCGGCCGGGCCGCTGACGACCCACGGCTGCTTGCGCACGGCGCCGAACGCCAGGATCGCCGACTCCCCCGGGTTGATGATGGGAGTGCCACTGTCGATCCCGAACACCCCGACGTTGGTGATCGTGAAGGTTCCGCCACTCATCTCGGCCGGCTGGGTGCGACCCTCACGGGCGGTGGCGGTGAGTGCCGTGATCGCGTCGGCGAGCCCGCGCAGGGACAGGTCCTGGGCGTCCTTGACGTTGGGGACGACGAGGCCGCGCGGCGTGGCCGCGGCGATCCCGAGGTTGACATAGGACTTGAACACGACCTCCTGGGCGGCCTCGTCCCAGGTGGAGTTGATCTCGGGGGTACGCCGGATCGCGTGGAGGCAGGCCCACGCGAGGACCAGCATCGGTGACACCTTGGTGTCTGCGAAGTCGGGGTGGCGTCGCAGCCGGTCGACCAGCTCCATCGACCGGGTGGCGTCGACGGTGACCCACTCGGTGACGTGAGGCGCGGTGAACGCCGACTCGCTCATCGCCTGGGCCATCATCTTGCGGACGCCCTTGACCGGCTCGCGCCACTCGCGGGGGCGGTCGTCGGCAGGCCGCGTCGGCGCGCTCGTCGAGGCCGAGGCTCTGGTTGGGACGGCGGCGGCCTCGATGTCGGCGCGGGTGACGACCCCGTCGGGTCCGGACCCGGCCACGGTGGCCAGGTCGACGCCGAGGTCCTTGGCGAGCTTGCGGACGGGAGGCTTGGCCTGGGGGCGGGCGGCGGCGGCGACGGCCTCGGCCTCGTCGGCCGCCGCCTGCTCCTCGGGGGTCAGCAGGGTCTCGATCAGCCTCTCGGCGTGCTCGTGCTGGTGGCTGCCGCCGAGGTTGAAGGAGTCCATCACGTCGGCATGGGCGGCGATCTCGCCTGCGCGCTCGGCACCGGCCCGACGGCGCAGGCGACGGGTGGCGGCGCGGTCGGGGCGGGCGCGGCCGACCAGCGACTCCCCCTCGGTCATGCCCGAGGCGCCGGGGTTGGACAGGTCGATCTCGGAGGCACCGGCCGTCTCGGGGACGGGCACCGTCGTCGAGGCGGCGTCGCCGATGGCGATGATCGGGGTGCCGACGGGGACGGTCGTCCCCTCGGCGACCAGGATCGCGCTGACCACGCCCTCGTAGGGTGACGGCAGCTCGACCAGGGACTTGGCGGTCTCGATCTCGACGATGACCTCGTTGATGGCGACGGTGTCGCCCTCCTTGACCTTCCAGGAGACGATCTCGGCCTCGGTCAGTCCTTCACCGACGTCGGGCAGCAGGTACTCGGCCATAGGGGTGGCGGGTCCTCTCAGAAGTCGAAGGTGCGGTCGACGGCGTCGAGGAGCCGGTCGAGGTCGGGCAGGAAGTCCTCCTCGATGCGCGCCGGGGGGTAGGGGGTGTCGAAGCCGCCGACGCGGAGCACCGGCGCCTCGAGGCAGTAGAAGCAGGACTCGGTGATCCGCGCCGCGAGCTCCGCACCCAGGCCGAGGTTGACGTGGGCCTCGTGGACGACCACGGCACGACCGGTCCGGCGCACGGACTCCAGGACGGGACCCATGTCGATCGGCGACAGCGTGCGCAGGTCGATCACCTCGAGCGAGCGGCCCTCGCCGGCGGCCGCCTCGGCGGCCTTGAGCGCGGTCTTGACCGTCGGCCCGTAGGCGAGGACGGTGACGTCCTGGCCGCGGCGCAGGATGCGCGACTGCCACAGCGGCCCCGGCTCGACGGACTCGTCGAGCTCGGCCTTCTCGGCGTGGTACTGCCGCTTGGGCTCCAGGAAGATCACCGGGTCGTCGCTGGCGATCGCCTGCTGGATCATCCAGAACCCGTCGACCGGGTTGGAGCAGGCGACCACCTTGAGGCCCGGGGTGTGGGCGAACTGGGCCTCGGGGCTCTCCGAGTGGTGCTCGACGGCGCCG
>JAGQUE010000360.1 GCA_020438665.1 Nocardioidaceae bacterium
GCCCGGTCCCCCTGGGCCAGCACGCGAGTGGCCGAGGCCGACAGCCGAGCAGACGACCACGCCGTCTGCCAGGTCGCGGTGGCGCAGGTCACGTGACGCTTCGCGAGCAGGTCCTCCAGGGCTGACTGGGCGGCGACCGCGGCCCGGTCATCGGCCGCGACGACCGAGACGAGCGTCGCGTCGGCGAGGCCCACCGGGTCCGCGAGGTCCGGACGCCCCCCCACGAGCAGGACTCCGGCGAAGAGGCCCGGATGCTCGGCCGCGAGGTGGGCCACCGCGGTCGCCCCCATGCCCTCGCCGGTGCCATAGACGCGCCCCTGGTCCACCGCATGGGAGATCTCGAGCGAGGTCACCAACCGGGTGGTCATCTCGAGGTAGTCGTCGGTGGCGGATCCGGTGTCGTCGATGACCGGTCCGGGGTATTCGGGCACGACCACGATGCTCGGCCGCAGGGCCTGCTCGGCGTCCGCCGCCCAGACCCTGGCTCCCACGTCGGCCAGCGGCGTGGTGACAGCGCTGCCGGTGGCGCCGGCGTCGGCCAGATAGAGGACCATCGGATAGGCGCGAGCCGGGTCATAGTCGGCCGGCAGGTGGAGGTTGTAGGGCAGCGACTCGCCCGTCACCGGGTCGTGGAAGACCTCGGAGGTGAACATCGGTCCGACGGTGACCGCGGCCGGGGTCCCGGAGCCGGAGCCGCCGGGAGCGGTCAGCCCGATGGAGGCGCCGCCGCCGGTCGAGCAGGCGCTGGCACCGAGCAGGGCACCGACCCCGAGGACCGCCAGCGTCGTACGACGCCACACCGACAACCTGGACACCTGTCCATCCTGCGTCTCGACACTGGTCGCCACCGCAGAGACCTCTGAGAGGCACCTGATTTCGCCGGGTCCGTCGTCAGCGCCGCAGCCGGTCTCCCAGCCGACGCAACGACGCCCCCGCGACGCCGCCGAGACCGCGTGCATCCCGGTTGGCCAGGGCCAGGATGGCATCGACGGCCGGCAGCCGGATCCGACCCTCGGAGAAGATCGCCGCGGCGCGGAGCGGCAGCTCCTCGACGCCACGCTGGAACATGAGCCTCGTGGCGGTGTCGTCCTCGGGGATGCCCTCGACGGCCGCGGCGAGCAGCACCCGGCGTAGCGCACGGCCGACCCGGGTGGCGCTGAGCTCGTCGATCGTGGAGTTGCGGGTGAACGGACGGGTCGCCGGCACCGCTGGCACCGGCCGCCGGAGGCGGCGCTCGAACTCCGCGGCGCTCCCTGAGATGGCCGGTGTGTCGGCCGGCTCCGCGGCCGTGGTCACCCCACCGACGACCCGGCCGGGCAGGCGCGCCTCGACGTCGGCCGACGACCTGGCGACGATGAGCTCGAACGGCCCG
Source organism: Nocardioidaceae bacterium (assembly GCA_020438665.1). The sequence continues at coordinate 1,373 of JAGQUE010000360.1, forward strand.
TCCGGGGTGAGCCAGCCGGACGCCTCGACGTCATAGAACTGGAAGGCGCGGGCCGCGACCTCGACGGAGACGAGCGTGCTGGCGCCGGGGTCGAGGCGGACCTTGGCGAACCCGGCGAGCTGCCGCTCAGGACGGAGCACGACGCCGGAGCGGTCCGCGAGATAGACCTGGACGACGTCGGAGCCGGCCCGGTCACCGGTGTTGGTGACGGTGACCGTCACCGTGGCCCCCTGACCCGGGGACAGCTCGGCTCGGTCGAGCGACGCGTCGGACCAGGCGAAGGTCGTGTAGCCCAGCCCGTGACCGAAGGGGAACAGCGGGGCGATGCCGGTCGTCACGTGGTGGCGGTAGCCGACGAACAGTCCCTCGCGGTGTTGCACCTGACGGGTCCTGCCCGGGAACCAGGGGTCGCTGGCGACGTCCTCGAGCGAGGCAGGGAAGGTCTCGGCGAGCCGGCCACCCGGCTCGGCGTCGCCGAACAGCACCGACACCAGGGCGGCGCCGCTCGCCTGGCCGCCGACATAGGACTCCACGATGGCCGCCACGTCCTCCCGCCACGGCATCAGCACCGGGGCGCCGTTGGACAGCGCGACGACCGTGCGGGGGTTGGCGGCGGCGACGGCGGCAACCAGCGCGTCGTGCTGGGCGGGCAGCGCGAGGGTCACCCGATCGAACCCCTCGCTCTCGTGGGTCGTCGGCAGCCCGACCATGATGACCGCGACGTCGGCTCGTCGGGCCGCCTCGGCCGCTCGGGCGATCAACGCGGGGTCGTTGCCCGAACGTTCTGCGTCATAGCCGGCCTCGAACGTGACGGTGGCGCCGCGGGCGGCCAGCGCCTCGCGGGCGGTGGTGACGCGGACGGCGTTGACCAGCGAGCTGCCCGCGCCCTGGAAGCGCGGCTGCTCGGCGAAGGCGCCGATCAGCGCGATGGCCTCCGCCCCCCTGAGCGGCAGCAGGCCGTCGTTGGCGAGCAGCACCGTCCCCTCCGTCGCGACTCGCAGCGCCAGGGCGTCGTGCTCGTCGACGGGCAGGCCCCCGGTGGGCGTGAGCGGGCTGCGGTCGACGAGGTCGATGACGCGCTGGGCACTGGCTGCGACCCGGTCGCGCGGCAGCCTCCCGCCGGCGATGGCCGCGAGGGTCTCCTCGTCGAACAGGCCGTCGCTCGACGGCATCTCGAGGTCGAGACCGGCCAGGAGTCCGCGCCAGCGCTCGCTGACGGCCGCCCAGTCCGACATCACCAGGCCGT
>JAGQUE010000361.1:0-6847 GCA_020438665.1 Nocardioidaceae bacterium
ATGCAGCCGACGTTGAGGCAGACACCACCCCAGTACTTCTCCTCGACGACGGCAACAGACTTGCCGAGCTGGGCGGCGCGGATGGCGGCGACGTAGCCACCGGGGCCCGCACCGAGGACGAGGACATCGAAGTGGGTCACGAAGGTCAGCCTATTGCCACCGCGAAGGTGCGGCCTCCCCGGTCCACGAAGCACTAGCCTGGCTCCCGTGACCCTGTACGCCGCCTATGGGACCAACCTGGACCCCGCCCGCATGGGTGAGCGCTGCCCGCACTCGCCCCTCCAGGCGACCGGCTGGCTCCAGGGCTGGCGGCTCACCTTCGGTGGTGAGGAGCACGGCTGGGACGGTGCGATCGCCACGATCGTGGAGGATCCCTTCGAGCAGGTCTTCGTCGCCGTCTATGACATCACTCCCGAGGACGAGGCCGAGCTCGACAAGTGGGACGCCGCCGACACGGGCCTGTTCTTCAAGACCAAGGTGCGGGTCTCGACGCTGAGCGGCGAGATCGTGGTGTGGGCCTATGTCCTCGACGCCTATGAGGGCGGCCTGCCCTCAGCGGTCTACCTCGGGATCCTCGCCGACGCGGCCGAGGCCGCCGGAGCCCCGGCCGACTATGTCGCCGCGCTCCGCAACCGGCCCTGCCGGTCGATCGGTCTCTAGCTAGCCGCCGGACCGTCAACCGCCGGACCGTCGGGCGGCCAGCGCGAGCCCGGCGTCCCACCCGGGCGCTCGGCCGTGGGCCGGTGGCGTCACCCCGCCCAGGTCGACGCCACCGGTGGCGAGCAGCCACGCGACGAGGGAGTTGGAGTTCCACATCTCGCCGAGGCCGAGCTCGTCACGGCCCCACACCAGACGCGGCGCGCGCTCGCAGGCGGCGAGGACCTCGCTCGCGGCCACGCTGCCCTCGGCGACCCGCCGCGGACCGTCGACCGCCTGCTCGGCGTCGGGGATCGCCCCACCCGGCCAGCGTCGCACCTCGTAGCGGAACCACCGCCATCTCCCGAGCAGCCGGGCACCGACGGGGCCCTCGAGAACGACGCCCCGGTCGGTGCGCGCGCCGGACCACACCGGCGCCATCTCGATGACGTGGCGGATGCCGTCGTGCCGCACCTCCAGGGCGGCGTGGTAGAGATCGCGCGGCGCACGGTGGGCGCGGCGCGCCGCGACGTACTCATAGAGCCGCCCGTTCAGCCTCACCACGTGCCCGCCCGCACCGAGCGGCAGCCAGAGGAGATCGACCGCCGACACCGGACCCATGTCACCACCTCGGAACGATCGTCGCACCGGCGACGTATCGCCGCCGTGGTGCCAGGCTCCTGGGGAGCAGAACCTCACCCAAGGAGGCATCATGACCCGAGCCACCACGCGCAGCAATGCCGCGAGCAAGCGCTACATCTGCAACGTCGTCCCGTCCCGTGGCACCGAGCGCGACTGGAGGTTCGCCCAGTCCGTCGACGCCGGCGTCCTCGGCGCCGCCGGTCCGCTGCCCAAGGAGGTCGACCTCCGCGAGGACTGGTGGACCATCAACAACCAGGAGGACACCGGGTCGTGCGTCGGCTGGGCCGCCGCCGACGGCGTCGTCCGGTGGCACATGGTGAAGGCCGGCAAGCTCCGCAAGAACCGGATGCTCTCGCCGCGTCACGTCTGGATGGCGTCCAAGGAGACCGACGCGCTGCGGACCCGACCGGAGACCTTCATCGAGGAGGCCGGGACGATGATCAAGTCCGCTCTCGACGTCGCGCGCAAGCACGGCGTCGCGCTCGAGGAGGACCTGCCGTTCCACGTCGACACCAAGATGTACCTCGGCCCTGAGGCGACGTTCTATGCCCGCTGCTCGCGCCGCAAGATCGCCTCCTACTTCAACCTCGAGCTGAACCTGACCAACTGGAAGACCTGGCTGGCCCAGCAGGGACCGATCCTCGCGGCGCTGCTCGTCGACTCCGCCTGGGACAACGCCGGCTCGACCGGCGGCAAGATCGACACGTTCGACCCCAACACCGTCCGCGGCGGCCACGCCGTCGCGATCGTCGGCTATCGCACCGACGGTCGCTTCATCGTCCGCAACAGCTGGGACACCACGTGGGGCGACAACGGCTTCGGCTACCTCAAGCCGGCCTATGTCAGGAAGGCCTTCTATGCGGAGTCCTACGGCGTGAGCATGTGAGCTCGGGTACATAGCCCGGGCACAGAGACGGCACAGACCGCTGCCAAACCGGTCCGGTGATCTGGACGTGTCGAGGCCCGCCGCACGGGCGCGCCTCCCACGAGCAGAGAGGCCGGTCATGCCGCGCGTGAGCTGGAGGTCGGTGAGCCGGTCGACGATCATCAACGCCGTCCTGGCGTTGGCGGTGCTGGTGGTGGTCGGGCTGGCGGCGCGCGCCGTGACCGCGGGTGACACCCAGACCGCCAGCAGCCAGACGACCACGACGGTGAGCACGGGCAACGTGGTCGCCACGGTCACCGCCTCGGGCAACGTCGCCGCGATGTCGACGGTCGCCGTCGACTTCTCCGACGCCACCCAGGTCGTCCGCGCGATCCTGGTCGAGGAGGGTGACCACGTCCGCAAGGGCCAGGTGCTGGCCCGCATCGACCAGACGTCGGCGCGCCAGACCCTGCGTTCGGCGCAGATCCAGCTCCAGGCGGCCGAGGCGAGCTATCAGGAGACGGCATCGGGTGAGACGAGCGCCGAGCGGGTCGTCGACCAGGCGTCGATCACCTCCGCCCAGCGATCGGTCACCAACGCCGAGCTGAGCCTGCGTCAGGCCCAGCAGAGCTATCGGCTCAACCGGTCGCAGGCCGATGCCGCGGTCGCGCGTGCGGAGCGGGCGGTCACGTCCGCGCAGGCCGGCGTCGACCGCGCGCAGGCGGCCTATGACGCCGACCCCACCGCGGACAACAGGACCGCGCTCCAGACGGCCAGGACGTCCTTGAGCTCGGCCCGAACGTCCCTCACGACCACCAAGGAGCAACGCGCTCAGACGCTGCTCGCGGGGCAGCAGCAGATCAAGACCCAGCAGGCTCAGCTGGCCAGCGCGCGTGAGCAGCTGGCGGCAGCGCGGGCCAACGTGACCCTCAACCAGCAGGGCGCGACCGCGTCCCAGCTGGCCAACGCACAGGCCTCGGTCGACACCGCCCAGGTGACCGTCGACCAGGCGCAGACCGCGCTCGAGGACACCGTGCTGCGGGCCCCGGTCGCCGGCACGGTCGCCGCGATCAACGGCTCGGTCGGCCAGACCGCCTCCGGGTCGTCGTCGAGCTCCTCCTCGACCTCGTCGAACTCCAGCACGTCCACGACGTCATCGGGCTTCGTCACGCTGACCTCGACCCACGCCCTCGAAGTGACGACCTATGTCGCCGAGGCCGACATCGACAGCGTCCACGAAGGTCAGGCGGCGACGGTCACCCTGTCGGCCAGCGACACCGAGATCAAGGGCGAGGTCACCTCGGTCGCCACGGTCCAGACGGTCACCAACAACGTGGTCGAGTACGCCGTCACCGTCCGGCTCGACGAGACGAAGGGCGTCAAGCTCGGCGCCTCCTCCGAAGTCGTCATCACCACCGGCAGCAAGGACGACGTCCTGCGGGTCTCGACATCGGCGCTGACCACCGTGGGCAACACCACCACCGCCACCGTCCTCAGCGACGACGGCACGACCGAGGTCGTCCAGGTCGAGATCGGGCTCCAGGGTGACAGCGACACCCAGGTGATCAGCGGCCTGGCCGACGGTGACGTGGTCGTCATCCCCGAGTCCGACGACTCCTCGACCGGCTTCACGTTCCCCGGTGCCCCTGCCGGTGGCCTGGGTGGGGGTCCCCAGTGAGCTCGCCCGTCATCGAGATGACACGCATCTCCAAGACCTATGGCGCCGGGGAGGCCGCGGTGTCGGCCCTGCGCGAGGTGGATCTGGCCATCGAGCGCGGCGACTATGTCGCGATCATGGGCGCCTCGGGGTCGGGCAAGTCCACGCTGATGAACATCGTCGGCTGCCTCGACGTCGCCACGTCGGGTCGCTATGCGCTGGACGGGATCGACGTACGCCGACTCGGCGAGCGGCAGCTGTCGCTCATCCGCAACCGCAAGATCGGGTTCGTCTTCCAGAGCTTCAACCTCATCCCGCGCACCACGGCGCAGTCCAACGTCGAGCTGCCGATGGCCTATGCCGGGGTCGATGCGACGGCCCGCCGCGAGCGGGCCGCCGAGGCGCTGGCCCGGGTCGGGCTCGCGGATCGCGTCCACCACCAGCCCTCGGAGCTCTCGGGTGGCCAACAGCAGCGGGTCGCGCTGGCCCGCGCGATCGTGACGCGGCCGGTCCTGCTCCTGGCCGACGAGCCGACGGGGGCGCTCGACAGCCACAGCTCCGCCGAGGTGCTCGCCCTCTTCGACGAGCTCGCGGCCGGCGGCCGGACGGTCGTGATGATCACCCACGAGGACGAGGTGGCCCGGCACGCGAAGCGGATCCTGCGGTTCAGCGACGGCCGGATCGTCTCCGACCAGCGTCAGGTGCCGCTCGAGGCGCCGCCGCCGCGCTGGTCGGGGGTACCGGCGTGAACGCCCGGGAGATGGGCCGCTTCGCCTGGCGGGGCGTGACCGCCAACAAAACCCGGTCCGGCCTGACCACGCTGGGGATCCTGATCGGTGTCGCCGCCGTGATCATCCTCGTCGCCGTCGGCACCGGGTCGAGCAAGGCGGTGCAGGACCAGATCAGCGCGCTCGGCAGCAACACCCTCACGATCCAGTCGACCTCGTCGTCCGGGGGCGGCTTCGGGCCAGGCGGTGGCGGTCCGGGGGGCAGTTCCCAGCCGACCAGCCAGAACGCCACCAGCACGCGCGCCCCCGAGCTCACCATGTCCGACGCCCGCGCGATCGCCACCAGCGAGGACGCCCCTCACGTGCTCGGCGTCGCCCCGGTGGTCACCGCCTCGTCCGTCACCGCGACCTTCGACGGGGCCGAGCACTCCGTGTCCACGTTCACCGGCACGACGCCCGCCTATCTCCTCATCGACAACACCGCCGTCGCGGCCGGCAGGTCCTTCACGGACGCGGACTATGAGACCCACGCCCGCGTGGCGCTGCTGGGCGTCAGCGTCGCCGAGGACCTCGTCGGCAGCGACACCTCCGCGATCGTCGGGAAGCAGGTCTCCTTCAACGGGGTGGCGTTCACCGTCGTCGGGGTCCTCGAGGAGAAAGGGAGCACCGGCCCCCAGGACCAGGACGACCGGGTGATCGCGCCCGCGACGGCCGTCCAGGACACGCTGTCGGGCTATGGCGACCTGAGCTCGATCTCGGTCAAGGCGACCTCCTCGTCCGGGGTCGACGCCGCGACCGCGGAGGTCGAGGCGATCCTCGACGCTCGGCACCACGTGACGTCCGACGACCGTGACTACACCGTCAGCAGCGCGTCGTCGATCCTCGAGGCGGCGACCTCCTCCAACGAGACGTTCACCGTCCTGCTCGGCGCGGTCGCCGCGATCTCGCTGCTGGTCGGCGGCATCGGGGTCATGAACATCATGCTGGTGACGGTCACCGAACGCACCCGCGAGATCGGCATCCGCAAGGCCATCGGCGCCTCACGCCCCGACATCATCGGTCAGTTCCTCGCCGAGGCGGTGCTGCTGTCCCTCATCGGTGCCGTCGCCGGGGTCGTCGCCGGGCTCGTCGGGTCGCAGTTCACGATCATCGGCATCGAGCCGGTCGTGGCCCCGTACTCGGTCGGCCTGGCGTTCGGCGTGGCCATCGCCATCGGCCTCTTCTTCGGTCTCTATCCCGCCAACCGCGCCGCGTCGCTGCGCCCGATCGAGGCGCTGCGCTATGAGTGAGGAGCAGTCCATGACCACCGACTGGGACGACGCATGGCTGGCCGAGCCCGCTCGCCGATCCCGCTGGCGTTCGACGCTGGTGCTCGCGCTGGCCGCGTCCCTGGTGTTCCTGGCCGGTGTCGAGGTGCAGCGAGCGTTCGGTACGTCGTCCGGCGGCGCGTCGGCCGCCGCCCCCGCCGGAGGCTTCCCCTCGGGGATGCCGTCGGGGATGCCGTCCGGGATGGCGCCGCCGGGCGACACCGCGTCGAGCGATCAAGGCTCGGGATCCACCTCGTCGGGAGCCACGACGCAGACCGAGGTGATCGGCACCGTGGTCGCGCGTCACGGCGACGTCTGGGTGGTCGAGGACCTGGGCGGCACCAAGCACCGCATCTCCGTCGGCGACGAGACCCACATCGTGCGCGAGTCATCGCTGTCGGCCTCCGACGTCCCCACCGGCGCGACCGTCGACATCACCACCACCTCCGACGACGCGGGCTCGGCCGCGACCGTCACCGTCCGCTGACCGGCTGAACCGCCACCAACCCAAGGAGCTCTCGATCCCATGCGTCCTTCCCTGACCACCACCGCTCGCACCCGGCTCGGCGTCGGCGCCGCTGCGCTCGTCGCGACCGCCACCCTGCTGACCTCGTGCGGGTCCTCCGACTCGACGAGTGCGGCCTCCGACACCTCGGCCTCGGACGGCACCTCCGCGGCCGCCCAGCCCTCCGGCGCGCCCGGCGACGGCGGCCCGGGTGGCATGGACGAGACCCGGCTGACCAAGATCCGCGCCTGCCTCAAGGCCGCCGGACTCGACGACGAGCTGCCGTCGGGGATGCCGTCGGACCGGCCGAGCGACATGCCGTCCGACATGCCCAGCGATATGCCCACGGACATGCCGTCCGACCTGGGCAACGGTGGTCCCGGCGACTTCCTCTCCGAGGAGGCGCAGGCCGCGCTCACCGCCTGCGGCATCGAGCTGCCGACCCCGCCGATCGCCAGCGCCGGTTGAGGACGTCCCACAGCGCTTCCCCGCCGGCTGAGGAGGTCG
>JAGQUE010000361.1:6905-9111 GCA_020438665.1 Nocardioidaceae bacterium
AAAGTGTCCATCAAGTGAGACAAGCCCGCCATTTCAGGGCGTTCTTGTCGGTGGTCCCTGCTTGGCTTGATCCATGAGCTCCTCCGCCCAGTCGCAGCCGATCCCGGGGTCCCCGGCGTCGGTGCTCGCGGCCGCACGGACCCACCAGGAGTGGATCCGCCAGGGCGAGGCGGCCCTGCTGGTCGACGCGGTGGAGTGGGCCTCGACGCACGAGCCAGTCGGTGATGCCGCCGCGGCATCGTGGTGGGTTCACGGGCATTCCATCGAGCTGGCAGGCGAGGGCGCACCCCAAGTCACCGAGGACGCGGTCGCCGAGTTCGCCGCCGCGGTGGGGATGTCGAGCGACCAGGGTCGCCGCTACCTGGGTCACGCGATCGAGATCGCCTATCGGCTCCCCACCGTCTACAAGCAGGTCAAGGCCGGCACCACCCCGGTCTGGCGGGCCAGGCGGATCGCCGAGCACACCATGTGCCTGCCCCCGCTGGCGCGGCGTTCGTCGACCGGGCCGTGGCCTCGGTCTATGCCAAGGTCGGGGTGGCCCAGCTCGACCGGATCCTGCTCGAGGCCAAGCACCGCCACGCGCCCGACCTGCTGGTCCACGTTGAAGCCGAGGACTACTCCCCCGACCAACGCCACGTGACACTCCACCAGGACCAGGTCTCCTTCAACGGCACGGTCCACCTCGACGCCGACCTCGACCTGGGCGACGCGCTCGACCTCGCCAAGGCCGTGGCCCTGACCGCCGAGCAGCTCCGCCTGGCCGGTTCCGTCGACACCCTCGACGGGCGTCGCGCGGCCGCCCTCGGCGAACTGGCTCGCACCCATCTCGCCGTCGCCTTCGGCGACCACACCGGTCACCCGCTCCCCGATGGCGCCATCGGGTCAGCCGGCAGCCCTGACCCCGACCTCCAGCTCTCCCGCCGGCGCGATGTCCGCCGTCCCGAGGTCCGCCGTCCCGTGACCTTGTTCCTCCACCTGGCCGAGGACGCCCTGACGGGTGACCCCACGGCGCTGGGACGCTGCGACAGCACCCGCACCCCCGTGTCGGTCGACACCGTCCGGACCTGGTGCCGCAACGCCGAGGTCACCCTGACCCCGGTCGTCGACATCACTGACCACATCGCCGCCGACCACGACGAGGTCCGCGGCCGGCTCCGCACCCAGGTCGACCACCGCGACGGCAGCTGCACGTTCCCCTGGTGCACCCGCCCCGCCCGCAGCTGCGACCACGACCACGTCATCCCCCACGACCAGGGCGGTCGTTCCTGCAGCTGCAACATCGCGCCCGTGTGTCGACATCACCACCGACTCAAGACCCACTACCGATGGCGCTCCAAGATGCTCGAGCCAGGTGTCGTCCTCTGGACCTCACCCCACGGCTATGTCTTCCTCCGCGATCACACCGGAACCAGTGACGTCACTCCGGCAGGCCTGGTCGCCATCCCCGGCTGCCCGGACGCCAGCTAGGGCCAGACGGGCCCGGCCTCGGTCCACGTCACGCCCCTGTTGCGGCACAGGCAGAACGCCCTGCTCTCGCCGACCGGCAGTCCCGTCACCTCGGCGTAGAACGCCGCCAGCGCCATCGTGTCCGGGCAGTCGATGATGACATCGGTCAGTCGCAGCATGCCGCGATGCTGGCACACCAGGACCGGCGGGATGACGAGACCGATGTCGGGGTCGCCTGGTACACACGGGTCTGTGACCACCGACCTGTCTGCCACCGACCGGGCCGCCGTACGCGCGGCGGCCGAGGGCCACCTGCGCGCGCTGGTCGGGCGTGAGGACGTCTCGCTCCACGACGACCAGTGGACGGCGATCGAGGCGCTGGCCGTCGACCGACGGCGGGCGCTGGTCGTGCAGCGGACCGGCTGGGGCAAGTCCGCGGTCTATTTCGTGGCCACGGCGCTGCTGCGCGCCCAGGGCGCCGGGCCGACGGTGATCGTGTCGCCGCTGCTGGCGCTGATGCGCAACCAGATCGCCGCGGCCGAGCGCGCCGGCATCCGGGCGATGACGGTCAACTCCAGCAACCTCGAGCAGTGGCAGGAGGTCTATGACCGGGTCGCCGCGGGTGAGGTCGACGTGCTCCTCGTGTCGCCCGAGCGGCTCAACAACCCGTCGTTCCGCGACGAGGTGCTGCCCCGGCTGGCGACGACCACCGGGCTGGTCGTGATCGACGAGGCCCACTGCATCTCCGACTGGGGCCACG
>JAGQUE010000362.1 GCA_020438665.1 Nocardioidaceae bacterium
CCACCAGCTTGCGGGCGGTGTCCAGGGCGATGTCCCAGTTGATCGGCCCGTCGTGGGGCTGCATCAGGGACTGCATCTGGTTGAAGATCATGGACAGGTCGGGCATGCCGGAGCCGGAGAAGAACTGCTCGAACGGCGTGCCGCGGAAGGGGTTGGTGCCCTCCGGGTCCGCGTCGCCGGCCCAGTCGCCGGGGTTGTTCGTCATGCGTCCAAACTACCGGCTGTGCGGTTGGCGTGCCGTGGCGCGAGCCGGGTCGCCGGGCCCGGGCCGACTAGGCTCCGCCGGGTGACCTCATCGCAGCCCACCCCCGATCCGCGCGTACGCCTCGTGGCACTGCGCGAGGAGCCCCTGGTCGTCGGCGAGGTGCTGGCCGCGCTGGAGGACGGTGCCAGCGGCGGGCTGACCCTCTTCGTCGGCCGGGTCCGCGACCACGACCACGCCAAGGGCGTCACCGCGTTGGACTACTCGGCCCATCCCACGGCGCTGGACCGGATGCGGGAGGTCTGCGAACAGGTCGCCGCCCGGCACGACGTCCACGGGATCGCGGCGATCCACCGCGTCGGCCACCTGGGGATCGGCGACATCGCCGTGGTCAGTGCGACGACGGCGGCCCATCGCGACGTGGCCTTCGCCGCCTCTCGCGACCTGATCGACACCCTCAAGGCCGAGGTCCCGATCTGGAAGCACCAGCTGTTCACCGACGGGTCCGAGGAGTGGGTCGGCACACCGTGACCACGTCGTTTGGCCCAAACGGCAGGTTTCTGCCCGGTTTCGTGCCGATCTGGGCCACATGTCATGCCCGCTGGACCGCGTGTCCGGCCGGAGAGGCCAAGGTCGGCTGCCTAGGCTGAGTCGGTGGAGATCCTGCTCTGGCTGGCGCCGGCCGCTGTCGTGACGACGGTCGCCATGCTCTGGGCGGCGTGGGCCGGCAGGGAGTCCCATCGCGCGATCGATCCGGAGCAGGCGGCCGAGCGGCTGGGCCGGGCCCTGCGCAGCGGCCGACCGGTGCGCTATGCCGCTCGCCCCGCACCGGTGGCCGGTGACGGCGGCAGCGTCGCCCTACGCCCCCTACGCGACCGATGCCCGGCCGATCAGCCGGAGCCGCAGCCGGTCGTCTGGCCGGTTCCGCCGGAAGTCGCCGAGGGACGCCGGCCGAGCGAGCCGCCCGCCCGTGAGACGGCCCGCGAGGCCACCCCCGCCCCGGACTTCAACCCGGAGCGCACCCGTCGCGCGTCCTAGTTGTGCGTTCTGAGAGGCTTGGCCGCATGACTCAGCGCGTCAACGCCACGTTGACGGCGGTGGTGCTGCTGTTCCTCCTGTTCGTGGCTGCGGCGTTCCTGCCGTTGCCCTATGTGACCTACTCCCCGGGGCCGACTGTCGACGTGCTCGGCAAGACCGGCGGCCACGAGGTGATCCAGGTGAGCGGCCACCAGACCTACCGCGACGACGGTCAGCTGCGGATGGTGACGGTCTATGTCACGCCGGCCGGCGGCAAGGTCACGCTCCTCGACGCGCTGGAGGCCTGGTTCAGCCCCGAGGACGCCGTCTATCCCTACGCGACGCAATACCCCGACGGCCAGACGGCCGAGGAGTCCGACGCGGAGTCGGCGATCGAGATGGTCAGCTCCCAGGACTCGGCCATCGCCGCGGCGCTGCGGGCGCTCGACTACCCCGTCAAGCCGGTCATCGAGGTCCTCGGCGTCGACGACGGATACCCCGCCAAGGGCAAGCTCGAGGTCCGCGACATCCTCGTCCGTATCGGGGACACCACCATCCACAACCCCCAGGACGTGTTGGACGCGATCACCGGCGCCGAGCCCGGTGAGGCGCTGGACTTCGTGGTCGAGCGGAACGGCGTCCAGGTCAGCGTCAACGTCACCCCCAAGGTCGTCGACGGCACGTTGCGCGTCGGCATCCGCCCCGGCATGGGCTTCGACTTCCCCTTCCGGGTCCACGTCGACATCAGCCAGAACATCGGCGGCCCCAGCGCCGGGCTGATGTTCTCCCTCGGCATCTATGACACGTTGACCCCCGGCTCGCTGACCGATGGTGCGACCGTCGCCGGCACCGGGACGATCACCGCGAAGGGCAAGGTCGGCCCTATCGGCGGCATCCAGCAGAAGATCGTCGCTGCCCGTGACGACGGTGCCGGCCTCTTCCTCGTCCCGGCCGCCAACTGCAAGGAGGCGCTCGGCGCCCCCAACGGCGACATGCGGCTCGCCAAGGTCACCACCATGACCGACGCGCTGACCTCGGTCGAGGCCTGGTCGGCCGACCACGACGCCACCCTGCCGTCCTGCACCAAGGGAGACTGATGATCGACGACGCCCTCGCGGCGGCCATCCGCGAGATCGAGGCCCACGCCGCCGAGTCCGGCTGGGACCAGCCCGCGCGGCTCTTCGCGCTGGTGCCCACCGACGATCTCGTACGCCGGGAGCCGGCCCTCGCCGAGGCCCTCGGCATCACCGATGGCGCCGTCGACGGGGCGCTCACCCCGGTCGAGCAGGAGGCGGTCGGCGACGACCAGCTCGAACGGCTCCTCGAGACGATCGCCTGGCCCGACAACGTCGCTGGCTGCGCCACCATCGTCGAGCGGTTGGTGCTGCCTCCGGGGGCGGACGCCGAGCTCCCGGAGGGCCGTCGCGAAGCGGCTGCCTATGCGCGCCAGCACCCCGATCGCCAGGAGGTGCGTATCGTCGCTGGTGCGACCCGTGCCGGGGCGACGTACTGTGCATTGCGACTGCGCGCCCACGACGACCCCGGCTCGGTGCTCACGGGACCTGACCTGGTCCCGGGGCTATTGGAGCTGTTGGCCGCAACCCTGCAGGAGGACCCCAGCGATGAGTGAGCTGTTCGACGACGACGAGGGCTATGCCGCCCCCGATCGTGCGCCGAGGCCCCGGCGCCGTGCGCTGTTGTGGACGGCCGTCATCCTTGCGGCGCTGCTGATCGCGTTCATGCTGTTCTCGGCGCTGTGGACCGAGAAGCTCTGGTATGACTCTGTCGGCTTCACCAGCGTCTTCGGCAAGCTGGTCGGGACCCGGGTGCTGCTCTTCGCCGTCTTCGGGCTGCTGATGGCCGCTGCCGTCGCCGGAAACATGCTGTGGGCCTATCGCCAACGACCGGTCTTCCGGCCTTCCTCGCCGGAGCAGGCCGGGCTGGACCGCTATCGGGAGGCCGTCGTCCCCATCCGGCTCTGGCTCGTCATCGGCTTCTCGCTGCTGGTCGGTGCGTTCGCGGGCGCGTCGGC
>JAGQUE010000363.1 GCA_020438665.1 Nocardioidaceae bacterium
ACCCAGGCCGGCAAGACCACGATGCTCAACTGCCTCGCGGCTGCGATCCCGGGCGGGGAGCGAGTGGTCAGCGCCGAGGAGGTCTTCGAGCTGCGCTTCCCACACCCGGACTGGGTGCCCATGCAGACCCGGCAGTCCGGTCTCGAGGGCACCGGTGAGGTCCGGCTCCGAGACCTCGTCAAGGAGAGCCTCCGGATGCGGCCCAGCCGCATCATCGTGGGCGAGGTTCGGTCCGAGGAGTGCCTCGACCTGCTGCTGGCCCTGAACGCCGGGCTGCCGGGCATGTGCACCATCCACGCCAACAGCGCGCGAGAAGCTCTCGTCAAGATGTGCACCCTACCCTTGCTCGCCGGGGAGAACATCTCGGCCCGGTTCGTCGTACCGACGGTGGCGGCGTCGGTCGATCTGGTCGTCCACCTCGGGATCGACCACGACGGCACCCGCCGTGTCAACGAGATCGTGGCCGTGCCCGGGCGGGCGGAGAACGACATCATCGAGACCGAACCGATCTTCGAGCGCGTGAACGGCGACCTGGTCCGGACCGGCGGCATGCCGCCGCGGGCGGAACGCTATGCCCGGGTCGGGGTGGATCTGCTCCGCCTGCTCAGCGAGGACGTCTGATGGGGGCGCTCGTGGGGCTCGGAGCGGGCCTGGGGCTCCTGCTCATCTGGTCGGCCTTCGCGCTGCCCCGGCAACCGCGTGGGACCGAGCGAGGCCGGGGTCGCCTCGAACGGCTGCTGGCCAGCGCCGGTCTGACCTCGGTGTCGGTGACAGGTTTCGTGGTGCTCTCCGGAGCGATGGCGCTGCTGGCGACGGTGCTCGTCCAAGCGATGTCGCGGACGTTTCCGGTGGCGATCGCGTTCGGGCTGATGGCCGCCTATCTCCCCACCGCGGTCACGCGAGGTCGGGCGCGTCGCCGGCTGCGTGAGTTCGCCGAGGTCTGGCCCGAGGCCGTCGACAACCTGGCCTCCGCGGTGCGTGCCGGGATGTCGCTCCCCGACGCGCTGACCGCGCTCGGTGCGCGGGGGCCCGAGCCATTGCGCGCGGCGTTCAGCCAGTTCGGGCTGGACTACCAGGTCACCGGCCGGTTCGGTGAGTCGCTCGACCGGCTCAAGGAGCGGCTGGCCGACCCGGTCGGCGACCGGGTGGTCGAGGGCCTGCGCATCGCCCGTGAGGTCGGTGGCGGCCAGCTCGGTCGGCTGCTGCGCAACCTGTCCGGCTATCTGCGTGACGAGGCGCGCACGCGATCGGAGATGGAGGCGCGCCAGGCCTGGACCGTCAACGGCGCGCGACTGGCCGTCGCGGCGCCGTGGCTCATCCTCCTGGTGATGTCCTTGCAGGGCCAGGTGATCCGCCGCTTCGCGACGCCGGGGGGCGTGGTCGTCCTCGTCATCGGCGCAACGCTCTGCGCGTTCGCCTACTGGCTGATGATGCGGATCGGCCGGCTGCCCACGGAGAGACGGATCCTGGCATGACCACGGGCGAGTGGGGCGCACTGCTCGGAGGCACGTTCGGTCTGGGGCTGCTCCTGGTGATCGCCAGGGTGCGCGTGATCCGCCGCCCTCGGCTCGCTGCCCGCGTGCTGCCCTATCTGCGCGACCTCCCGAGCGTCGGTCGGCCGAGCGCGGCGGGCGCCTCGTCGGCGTCGCCGGTCGTGGCGGCGGCCGGGGTCTTCGGTCCGGCGCTCCGCTCGGCCGCCGAGACGGTCGAGCGGATCCTCGGCGGGGCTGCGTCTGTCCGCCGCCGGCTCGACCGGGCCGGCATGGCCAAGTCCGTGCAGGACTTCCGGATCGAGCAGGTCACCTGGGGTCTGACGGCGTTCGTCGCCGCGGCCGTGGTCGGGGTGGTCCGGACGCTCGGCGACCCCGGGGCTGCCGTGTCCGCACTGCTGATCGCGGTCGTCGCCCTCGTCACCGGGGTGGTCGCCCGCGACAACTACCTGTCCCACCAGGTCACCCGTCGCGAGCGGGCGGTCCTGGTCGAGTTCCCCACCATCGCCGAGCTGCTCGCGCTCGCGGTCGCCGCAGGGGAGAGCCCGGTGGCCGCGCTCGACCGCGTCGTGCGACGCAGCGGTGGCGAGCTCTCCCGCGATCTGGGGGTCGTGCTGGCCGCCGTACGCACCGGTGAGCCCGTCGGCTCCGCGTTCGATCGGCTGGCTGCGACCACCGGGATCCCGTTGGTTGCCCGCTTCGCCGACGGCATCGCGGTGGCCGTCGAACGAGGCACCCCACTGGCCGACGTGCTGCACGCGCAGGCGGCCGATGTGCGCGAGGCCGGGCGGCGGGAGCTCATCGAGACGGCCGCTCGCAAGGAGATCTTCATGATGGTCCCGGTGGTCTTCCTGATCCTCCCGGTGACCGTCCTGTTCGCGTTCTATCCCGGCGTGATCGGGCTCAGCTTCACGACACCGTGACAAGGAAGGAACGACATGGGGAACGACACGATGATGCGGGTGTGGGCGTGGCTGACCGCGCCCCGGCCGCGCACGGAGCGCGGCGATGTCCCCGGCTGGGTGATGATCACGCTGATGACGGCCACGCTCGTCGGGGTCATCTGGGGCATCGCCGACGGAGAGTTCCGGGCCATGCTCGGCAAGGCCTTCGACTCCGTGAGCCCCTGATGCCGTGACGCCGCTCCGCCGACGATCGCCGGCCCGTGACGACCGGGGCTCGGCGGTCGTGGACTTCGTGCTGGTCGTCGTCGTGCTGCTGCCGCTGTTCCTGGGCATCCTGCAGCTGGCCTTGGTGTTGCACGTCCGCAACACCCTCGTGGCCGCGGCATCGGAAGGCGCCCGCTACGGCGCCACGGCCGACCGCGGGCCGTCAGACGCGGTGGCCCGGACCCGCGAGCAGATCCGCGACGCCATCGCCGGGCGCTATGCCGACGGCGTGGTCGCCCACGAGGTGACGGTCGACGGCGCCCCCACGGTGGAGGTCCGGATCGAGGCCACGGTCCCGGCTCTCGGACTCGGCGGCCCCGGGATCCACCTGTCGGTGGCCGGCCACGCGATCGAGGAGCAGCCGTGAGGCGGCGCACCGAGGACGGCAGCGCACTCGTCGAGCTGACCTGGCTGGCGATCCTGCTGCTGATCCCGGTCATCTGGATCGTGATGTCGGTCTTCGAGGTCCAGCGGGGCGCCTTCGGGGTCAGTGCTGCGGCTCGGTCGGCCGGGCGGTCCTTCGCGCTGGCTCCCGACGACGCCACGGGTCGCACCCGGGCGCTGGCCGCCGCGCGGCTCGCCCTGGCCGATCAGGGCGTCGAGGCTCCCGTCCAGCTGGTCATCACGTGCACCCCCTATCCCCGCGACTGCCACTCCGGGACGTCGGTCATCACCGTCGTCGTCCGCTCGCAGGTCGACATACCTCTTCTCCCCGAGGTGCTCGGCGGGGGCAGCCCCAGCTTCCGGGTGGAGTCGTCCCACACGGTGCCGATCGGGCAGTACGTCGAGATCACCGGCGGTGCGCCATGACACGCGACCGCAACCGCGATGAGCATGGACAGACCACGCTGTTCATCGTCGGGCTTGCCATCGTGCTGCTCATGGCGGCCGTCGTGGTGATCGACGCGTCGTCGGCGTTCCTGCGTCGTCAGGGCCTCGACAACCTGGCCGACGGGGCGGCCCTCGCCGGCGCCGACGCGGGTGCTTCGGGGGAGGAGGTCTATACCGAGGGCGTGGACCCCGAGCGGCTGCGGCTGTTCACCCAGCGTGCCCGCGAGGGGGTGGCGGCCTACCTGAGCGCCACCGGGGCTCGGGGTCGCTTCCCCGGGCTCACCTATGCGGTCTCGGTCGACCCGGTGCGCCGCGCGGTCACGGTCGTGATCCGCGCGCCGCTCGACCTGCCACTCACGATCCCGGGCTCACCGGCCCATCCGGTGATCGGCGCCTCGGGGTCGGCCGTGGTCTCGCCCCGGCGGTGAGGGGTGCCGCCAGCGGACGCAGCGACCCGTTGTCTGGTGTGTACGACGCTCCGGATGCGTCGTACACACCAGTCAAGGTGCTGCAAGGCCCAGGGTCACGACCCTGATCCACCGCGGGGCGCTCCCTCAGCGGACCGCGCGGATCGTCTTGCTGGTGTCGCCGCCGCAGGTGGCGGTCTTCTTGACCTTGGCATAGAAGCGGCCCTCGATGCCGGTGTTCCCGGTGCTCCAGGTGCCGTCGGCGGAGGCGGTGTCGGAGGCGATGACCTTGTCGTTGCCGCCGCCGCGGGTGCCGACCTGCTTGATCACGATGACCTTGCGGCCGTTGACGCAGGACTTGCGCGGGCTCGACAGGGTGCCGGAGAGGTCCACCCCTTCGGCCTTGATGGTGACGGTGCTCTTGGCGCGGGCGGCCGCCGGCTGTGCCGACGCCATGGCAGGGGCGGCGAGAAGAGCGGCGCTGGTGAGCAGCGCGAGCGTGGTGGTGGTGGTCTTCATAGGGTCACCTAACTCCCTGCGGAGCCGACGTGTCACTACCCGATCGGGCCATGGCGGCGCCGGCGACTCAGCCGACGAACCGCGCCACCGCACCTGAGGTGTGGTGCCGGTTGCCGGCGAAGCCGGCGGCCAGGATCCGTCCATCGCGGGCCACTCGGGCCTCGCGCAGCGCGCTGAACCGCGCGCCGAGCGTGGTCACCGCAACGCCATCGGCGCCGAACGAGGCGTCGGGCGCGCCGGCCGCATCCGTGCGTACGACGAGCGACTGCCAGGTGCCCTGAGGTCCGCGGGGGACCGACTCGCCGACCAGGACGAGCTGTCCGGAAGCGCCTTTCGTCACGTCGAGCAGCGTCGTGTCGGAGCGTGGCACAGGGATGTCGAGATAACCGTCCCCGCCCGCGAAGCCGGTGTCGAGCTCGCCCGCCGGGGTGACCCGGGCGAGCATCCCGACCCACTTCCCGGAGACGTCGTTGTGGTGGCCGGCGACGACGATCGAGTCATCGGGCAGCACGGTGACGTCGGTGGCCATCTCCTCCTCACCCAGGTCCAGCAGGGCGACACCGTCGGTGGCGAAGCCCGGGTCCGGCTCGCCGTCACTGGTGAGCCGGAGCACGACGACGCCGTCACCGTTGCCCACCGCCACGAGCCGACCGTCGGGAGCCTTGGCGAGCGCGAGCAGCGACTCCGCGGTCTGCCCAGGAGTGTTGAGAACGAGGCGCCCCGTGCCGTGGAAGGTCGGGTCGAGCGAGCCGCTGCGGGTCAGCCGGAGCACGACCATCGCGCTCGTCTCCCCGCTATGGTCCCGGGCATAGCCGGCGACGGCGACCTTGCCGTGAGGAAGCGCGACGACGCCGGAGGCATAGCCGAGGCGGTCTCCGAACCGGATCCGCACGACGCCGTGCGTTCCGAAGGCTCGGTCGACACGGCCGTCGGGGCGGAACCGCATCACGAGCATCGCGCTCGCGCCGGACCCTTTCGAGGTCACCGAGCCCACGGCGACGAGCCGCCCGTCGGGCATCCGCACGATGTCGAGGAGCTCGGTCATCGACCGGGCGACGTGGACCCGGACCGTGCCGCGTCGCCCGAAGGTGCGGTCCAGCCTGCCGGCGGGACCATAGCGCGCGACCACGCTGTCCAGGGTCTGGTTGGGCGTGACCGTGGTGCCCGCCACGACGACCTTGCGGCCTGCCAGGGTCAGCGCCTGCCAGCCGGTGCGGTCACCGTCGAGGGCGAGGCGGGCGACACCGCCCACGCCGTACGACGGGTCGAGCTCGCCGGAGGCCGGCCCCGCGGACGTCGCGGACGCCGCCGCCAGCAGCAACGGACCGACCAGCCCGAGGACCAGGGCCGAGAGAGCTGAACCAGGGCGCCGCACGGAAGCCGTCACTCTGGTGACGCTACGCCGTCAAGAGCCTGGGGAGGCGGCGGCGTCAGCCGAGTGCGGAGATCGTCCAGGAGGCCTCGCCGGTCGTGCCCGGGCCGAGCAGCCAGAGCCCGGTGTCGAACCGATAGCGGCCGGTGTTGAGCGCGTCGGGAGCACACGTCATCGGCTCGACGGCGAGCCCGAGCCGATCGGCGGGTGTCCCGGCGGCCCCAGGGATGTCGGCGGTGTGGATCTGCACCCAGGGGCAGGCGGCGTCCCAGGTCATCGCAACGCCGCGACGGCCCGGCGCGGTGAGCGTCACCGTGACGAGTCCGCGCTCGTTGCGCCGCAGCCCCGTGAAGGCGTGGTCGATCATCACCTCGCCGAGGGCGCGCGGCTCACGGAAGTCGAACCGGGCCGGGTCGGCCTCGACGCCGACGAGGTCGACGGGGAGCAGTCGGTCGTCGGTGACGCTGAGCACCTGGTCGGCCGGCAGGTGCAGCGTCCAGGTGTCCAGGGGGAGCGGGCCGGCGACCAGATAGGGGTGGGGTGCCACGCCGACGGGGGCGGTCGTCGCCGACAGGTTGGTGGTGCGGACGGTCTGGGTGAGGCCGTCGTCGCCGAGGGCGTACGTCGTCTCGACCGCGACGCGCCAGGGATAGCCGGCCTGCGGCTCGACCACCGCCGCGAGAGTGACCGAGGAGTCCGACTCGCCCACGCCGGAGTCAGACCCGGCGACGGCCCGGAAGTCCAGCCACACCGCGAGGCCGTGGAGCGCGTTGCCGCGGTCGGGCTCGGTCAGCGCGAGCTGGTGCTCGACGCCGTCGAGCTCATAGCGCCCGTCGGCGACCCGGTTGGGCCAGGGGGCCAGCGTCGCGCCACGGAACCTGGGCCGCAGCTCGTCGGCCGCGAACGGGACGACGAGGTCGCGACCGGCGTGGCGCAGCTCGCGCAGGCTGGCGCCCACGCTGGCCACGGTCGCGACATAGTCGCCGTGGACGAGCAGGTGCTGACGCCCCGACAGCGGTGACTGAGTCATGTCCGCGCTCAGAGGCCGGCGGCGAGCCGGTAGTAGGCGTGGTTCCACCGCAGCTCGTCGCGGAAGCCGCGCACGGTGGTGGCCTCATCGATCACGAGCAGCTCGGTGCCGGCCATCTCGGCGAAGTCCCGGAAGACCTCGATCCCGACCGACGTGGTCATCACCGTGTGGTGGGCGGCCCCGGCGGCCAGCCAGCACGCGGCCGACGTCGCGAAGTCCGGCGCCGGCTCCCACACCGCGCGGCCCACCGGCAGCAGCGGCAGGTCGGGGGCCTCGACGTTGCGCACGACGTTGGCGACCAGTCGGAAGCGGTCGCGCAGGTCCGACATCGCCACCACCAGGGCCGGCCCGGGGTCGGCGGTGAAGACGAGTCGCACCGGGTCCTCGCGGCCGCCGATGCCGAGCGGGTGGATCTCCAGCCGTGGCCGGGCGGTCGTCAGCGACGGCGCCACCTCGAGCATGTGGGCGCCCAGGATCAGCTCGCGTCCCGGGACGAGGTCATAGGTGTAGTCCTCCATCAGGCTGGCCCCACCGGGCAGCCCCGCGCCCATCACGTTGGCGACGCGCACCAGGATCGCGGTCTTCCAGTCGCCCTCGGCGC
>JAGQUE010000026.1 GCA_020438665.1 Nocardioidaceae bacterium
GTCTCGCGGCGCGGCTTCCTGGTGCGCGTCGGCGTCGTGACCCTCGTGGCCACCGGCGCGGCGTTCGGCGGTCGGGTGTGGGGCGCCGGGGCGCGCAAGGTGGAGCAGGTCCGCAAGCTGATCCGGCTCGACGGGGTCACGATGCCGGTGGTCCCCAAGGGCGCCCGGGTGGGGCTGCCCGGAGTCACGGCATGGCAGACACCGGCCGATCAGTTCTATCGCATCGACACCGCCCTGGCCGTCCCGACCATCGACCCTCAGGAGTGGACGCTGCGCATCCACGGCCTCGTCGAGCGAGAGATCGAGGTGACCTACCAGCAGCTGCTCGACCGGCAGAAGACCGAGATGTGGGTGACCATCAACTGCGTCTCCAACCCCGTCGGGGGCCCCCTCATCGGCAACGCCTGGTGGAGCGGGGTCCGCGTCGCCGACCTGCTCGCGCTCGCGGGCCCGCTCGAGGGCGCCGACGCCGTACTCCAGACCTCCGAGGACGGCTGGACCTGCAGCACGCCCCTCGCCGCACTCCTCGACGCCCGCAACGCGCTGCTCGCGGTGGCCATGAACGGCGAACCGCTGCCCATCGACCATGGCTTCCCCGTCCGCACCATCGTGCCCGGGCTCTATGGCTATGTCTCCGCGTGCAAGTGGGTCGTCGACATGAGGGTCACCCGCTTCGACAAGATCGCGGCCTACTGGACCGAGCGAGGCTGGTCGGAGCAGGGGCCGGTCAAGATGTCCTCCCGGGTCGACGTCCCCGCCTCCGGCGACAAGGTCCCGGCCGGTGCGCTGCGCGTCGGTGGCGTCGCCTGGGCGCAGTACACCGGCATCCAGGGGGTCGAGGTCTCCCTCGACGGCGGGCCCTGGGTCCCGGCCGAGATCGGGCAGGTGCCCACCAACGACGCCTGGGTCCAGTGGGCCGCCACGCTCCAGGTCGCCGCGGGCGACCACGAGGTCACGGTGCGGGCGATCGACAAGCTGGGCGAGGTGCAGACCGGCGAGGTCCGCGACGTCGTCCCCGACGGCGCCACCGGATGGCACTCGGTCGACTTCACTGCCGAGGCGTGACCCCGCCGGCGGCAAGGGCCGGCGCGAGGGCGTCGTGCGGCGGCGCCTGCGGCGAGGATGGCAGGCTCCCGCGCCGTTCCTCCTAGACTTGCCCGGTGACTCTCCGGCTCTATGACACCGCGTCGCGCGACATCCGCGACTTCGTCCCCCTCGTCGAGGGACGGGCGGGCATCTATGTCTGTGGGCTGACCGTCCAGTCCGAGCCGCACGTCGGCCACGTGCGCTCGGCCGTCAACTTCGACGTCCTCCGCCGCTGGCTCACCGCCAAGGGCTATGACGTCACCTTCATCCGCAACGTCACCGACATCGACGACAAGATCCTGGTCAAGTCGGCCGAGCAGGGCCGGCCGTGGTTCAACCTCGCCTATGTCATGCACCGCGAGCTCGACAAGGCGCTCTCGTCGATCAACGTGCTGCCGCCCACCTATGAGCCGGCGGCCACCGGCCACATCCCCGAGATCCTCGAGCTCATCGGTGAGCTGGTGACCGCGGGCCACGCCTATGCCGCCGCCGACGGCTCGGGTGACGTCTACTTCGACGTGCGCTCGTGGCCCGACTATGGCGAGCTGACCCGGCAGGGCGTCGACGACATGGCGCCGGCCGAGGACGCCGACCCGCGCGGCAAGCGAGACCCCCGCGACTTCGCCCTGTGGAAGGGCTTCAAGAAGGAGAGCGAGCCCGAGACGGCGGCGTGGCCCTCGCCCTACGGCCCCGGCCGGCCCGGGTGGCACATCGAGTGCTCGGCGATGGCAGGCAAATATCTCGGCCCCGCGTTCGACATCCACGGCGGTGGCGTCGACCTGCGGTTCCCCCACCACGAGAACGAGCAGGCGCAGTCCCGGGCGGCCGGACGGCCCTTCGCGTCGTACTGGCTCCACAACGCCTGGATCACCACCGCCGGCGAGAAGATGAGCAAGTCGCTCGGCAACTCCCTGGTCATCCCCGAGGTGCTCAAGCGGGTGCGTGGGATCGAGCTGCGCTACTACATCGTCGTCGCCCACTACCGCTCCCACGTCGAGTTCTCCTTCGAGGCGCTCGACGAGGCCGCCGCCGGGTTCCGGCGCATCGAGGGCTTCCTCGACCGCGCGGCCGCCGTCTCCGACGGCGGGCTGGTCGCCGGTGAGCTGCCGCAGGCGTTCACCGACGCCCTCGACGACGACCTCGGCACGCCCGCCGCCACCGCGGTGATCTATGACGCCGTCCGCGAGGGCAACAAGCTGCTCG
>JAGQUE010000364.1:0-2572 GCA_020438665.1 Nocardioidaceae bacterium
TGACGGTTCACCAAGGTAGGAAGGCGAACCCGCACTTACCCAGGTGAGTTCATCGAGGTAAGTGAGGGTTCACCGACCTACCTTGGTGAACCAGCACCAGGGCCGCCACCGCGACCACGACCCACCCAGCCATGACGGACGGGGCGGCGCAGGTGCGTCGCCCCGTCCGTCGCTGTCCGTGACTTCGCCCAACAGTCCGGGCGACCATGGCCGCCCCGTTCCGTCCCCACGGAGGCGCGTGCGTGGACGACGTTCATGCTCGTCCGCAGTCGGGCCATCGACAATGACGTGTTCGGGCCATGGTTTCGCGACGCTTCGGGTGGCAAGATGGAGGGCCGTGCTCGCCGGCCCCCCTGAGGTGGCGTCACGGCTCGGGCAGCGCCGGCACCGCGATCGTGTCTCGAGCGTCCTCCACGACCGGCTCTCCGGTCCACTCGGCCACGATCCGGCGATAGACCAGCGAGTGCTGATAGCCGCTGTGCCCGAGCACCGACGGCCCCGGGTCGCCGCACTCCTCGGCAGGCACCTCGGGCACCCAGTGGTCCGGTGCGTCGTCGGTGTCGGAGAAGACCCGGAACCCCAGCGGGTCGGCGCGGCGGAAGAGGTTGGCCCACGCTCCGCCCGCCAGGAAGACCCGGTCGACCAGGCTGCGGGCGGCCCACGCGCCCTCCGGCAGCTCACCGTCCGGCGCGGGGGCGGCGTACGACGGCGGGGCCGGCTCGCGGGCGCCCGCATCGGGGAAGGCGTCGCCCAGCAGGCGCGGGCTCGCCGTCGGGCGGTAGCCGATCGCCCGGTGTCCGAGCACCTGCGGGAACACCCGGCCATAGAGCGCCCGGATCTGGCTGCCATAGGTGATCACCCGGACCCGCGCGAGGTCCTCGCGCGGGAGGCGGCTGACGACGGCCGCGAGGATGGCCGACCCCTGGCTGTGCCCGGACAGCACCGCCAGGTTGTCGGGGTGCGCCCGCAGCACCCAGTCGAGGCGGGTGTGGAGCTCGGGCACGACCCGCTCGGCATAGCACGGCGGGGCGAGCGGGTGGGCCGCCCTGGGCCAGAACGTGGTCAGGTCCCAGAGCACACCCACGCCTCGTCGGGCGCTTTCCGACGTGCGCAGCTGGGAGCCCACGAAGAGCACGCACAGGCCGAGCCCGAGGGCGACGTACATCGACAGCGTTGCGATCTGGCGCGTCCACTCCCAGACGTCCCACGGCGGCTTGCCGGTCGCCGACAGGGCGATCAGGGCCAGCGCGAGGAACGCCGTGATGGAGCCGACGCCGTCGAGGAGCCGCTCGGCGCGATGCGCGAAGGCGGCCGACCGGCGGGCCTTGCGGACGGCCGGCTGGTCCCGTTCGGGGATCTCCGCGTCGCGCACGAGGCGCTCGTTGAGGTCGGCGGCGGTACGGCGGAAGCGCAGCAGTGCGATCCCGGCGAAGCCCGCGACCAGCACCAGCCAGATCAGCTGGATGATGGGCGACCAGATCAGCACCTGCGGTACGACGAGCGGCCGGGCGGGGCGGTCGGTGACGGCGAGGGTCACGGGGGAGTCCTGCGCGAGCACGAGGACGCTGCGCCCGGCGACCGGCAGCGCACCGGCCGGGACGAAGTCGTCGTCCTCGGCGGTGCAGGTGACGTCCTGGGTGGTCGCGTCCTCGTCGTGGGTGAGGTCGGCGTTGCGGACGCAGCTGTCGGCGACCCGGAGCAGCGGCTCCGGCAGGAGCAGCAGGGCGCGGTCGACGCGGGTGCTGTCGAGCGCGCGGGCGAGGCTGCGCCGGGCAGGCGGGGCGGTCTCGGCCGGCGGCTCGAGGAGGGAGGTCATGGTCAGTGACCCGGAGACCACGACGATGCGGCTGCCGTCGACGGTGACGATGGCATGGTCGGCGGTGACGTCGCCCGTCGCCGTGAACCGGTCGATCCCGACGCCCGCGCCGTGGGATCCGCGGGCGGTCGCGGGTGCGCCCAGCGCGGCCGCGCGCGCGGTCGTGTCCGAGGTCGAGATCAGGTCCGCCACCCCGTGGTCGGGGCCGTTGAGATAGTTGGCGGCCCCGGTCACGACCCCCGTGGTGAACAGCAACGCCACCCACACCGCGGCAGCGAGCACGACGGACGCCCCGGCGCCGTTCCAGGCGACATCGGCGTACGCCGCGCGCTGCGCGAAGTGCCAGACCACCAGAGCCGACCACACCAGGGCGAGCACCGTCAGGGCGATGACGGCGCTGAGCCGGCCGTGGGGAAGCCCGGGGACCTTGAGGTGGATGGCCACCGCGAGCGTGGCGACCACGAAGACCGTCACGACCACGGCCACCGCCGCGACCGGCGGCATCCGACCGCCCGTGAACACCGACAGGTGCACGGCCGTCAGGGCGACGAAGACGCCGATGAACCAGAGGTTGTGTCCCACGAAGTCGCTGCTCACGTCGAGCGCGGTGTCGACGGTGAGCAGCGCGACGAGGTGGACCACCGTGGCCAGGAGCATCGCCAGCAGGGTCCACAGCGGGACCCGCGACCGGAGGAACTCCTTGAGCGGGCGGGGGAGCCGGCGCCGCTGCCGGATGATCCACGAGGTGTGGTCGGG
>JAGQUE010000364.1:2702-16893 GCA_020438665.1 Nocardioidaceae bacterium
CCGATCACGACCGCCAGCCCCACGGCCAGGTGGACCTGCTGGAGCTGGCGGGTGCGGGTGGCGCCGCGCCACAGGCGCGGGTGGCGCAACACGTCCTCGTGATAGGCCGGCATCGGCTCACCGGTGCACGCCTCATAGCGGGCGAGCGTCGTATGGGACAGCGCCCAGAGCAGCCCGAGCATGGCCAGCGGCAGCAGGGAACCGAAGGCCAGCCGCTCCTCGGCGGTCAGCCCGGCCATGACGTCGAGGGCTCCCGGCAGGTGGCAGCCGGGGCTGTCGCCTCGGTAGCACTGCCAGCCCACCAGGTCGATGCCGACCAGGCAGGGCGTGAGGACCATGAAGACCGTCAGCAGCAACGCCCCCAGGCGGTTGGCGCGGGCTCCCCAGCGGGCGGTGCCGCTGTCCTCGTGGAGGCGGAGGCGGGCCCAGTAGGAGAGGTTGGCGAGCGCGAACGGCAGCAGCAGGAGCCAGAGCGCTCGCTTGAGCCACCCGAGCACACCGCGTACGCCGGAGGTCAGCGCGCCCCAGGAATAGGCCTCGACGCTGACCTTGGTCCCGTCGAGGTGACGCCGGGGCAGGACGACCCCCGGGCGGGCGCGGAAGACTCCCGTGAGGCCGTCGCCGGCAACCTGGCGGACCTCATCGCGCCGCACGCCCAGCATCGACTGCGGCGAGGTGCCGTGGACGCCATGGACGCGGATCTCGACGACCTCGCCGGCGCGCGCCGAGGCGGTGCCGACCGCCGTCGGGGGAGCGGGGTCCGGCGCCCCGGCCGGGCCCTGCTGTCGTCGGCTGCCGCTCCCGCGAACGGTCATGTCTCTGGCGTAGCGCAGGCTGCCCTCACTCGGCAATGGTCCGGAGTGACCATGGCCGCCGATCCCGGCAGCCTTCCGTCCGCCATTCCCCGCCGAGTCGTCACACGCGGTGACGCGTCGACGGAGGGGTGGGGCTCAGCCCGGATCCAGGCTCAGGGGACGGCGTACGCCAGGCTCATGGTGTCCTGTTGCTGGGGGTCCTCGCCCCAGCGCAGGGTGAGCTGCCAGCAGCCGGCCCGGGGCAGGTCGACGATCGACGGGCCGGGCCCGCCGGCCACGCTGCGGTGGACCTCCAGGCCAGCTGCGGCGAGGCGTGCGGTGATCGTGAGGTCCGACGGGGCCCCGCCGCTCGTGCCGGGAGCAGTGACCGGTTCGGCCACCCACAGGATCTTGTTGTTGACCTCGTCGCTCGGCGGAGCATAGAGCTGTCCTCCGAAGAGGATCGCCACGATCCGGCCATGGTCGCTCATCACGTGGGCCACGCGCGGTGCGGGGTCGCTGAACCCGGTGCGGGCCCACGCCGGGATGACGCCCTGGTCGACGGGGCGGCAGACCGCGGGCGGTCGCTCGGTCGCCACGGGCGGGTCCTCGGTCAGGTCCTCGCTGCCACCGCGGACGACGTACGTCGTGATGGCCGCGGCCGCCATCACCGAGGCCGCGGCGACCCCGGCGACGATCCAGCGGCGCTGCCGGCGCCGGTCCTCGTGCGCTCGGGTGATCCCGCCGGTGACCAGCCGGTCGACGGGCGGCGTCACCGTGTCCACGCCGCGGTGCAGTGCTTCGCTCAGCCGGCTCTCGAAGTCGACGTCCATCAGGTCCCCTCAGTCCGTTCGCAGGTGGTGGAGGTCATGGCCGAGAAGGTCGCGCAGCCGCCCGAGCGCCCGGTGGCAGCGGGCGCGGACCGCGGTCGGGGTGCTCCCGACGAGCTCGGCGGTGGCGGCGACGTCGAGGTCCTCCCAGAAGCGCAGGACGACCACGGCACGGTCGGCGGGCTCGAGCCTGGCCAGCGCGCCGAGCAGGGTGGCCCGCAGGGCCGGGTCGGGATCGTGGGTCACCCCCGCGTCGGGCTCGGGCACCGGGCGTTCGGTGCTGCTGCGACGACGTCGTGCGCTGAGGTGGGTGTTGACCAGCGTCGCCCGGGCATAGGCCGCCGGGTTGGCGGCCGCCGCGACGCGGCCCCAGCGGCGATAGACCGTCGCGAGGGTGTCCTGCACGAGGTCCTCGGCGGCGTACCACTCACCCGTCAGCAGCAGCGCCAGCCGGAACAGCGTCGGCGTCCGTGCGGTCGCGAAGGCCACGAACTCGGCCTCCCGCTCACTCCGCCCGCCCGCCACGACCACCCTCCGCGCTCCGTCCGACCCTGACACTCCCTAGACGACGCAGACCAGCCGTTTCGTGACAGCGACGACCGCCGAGTCGTCACACGACGTGGCGACCGGGCGGAGGGAGGGGGAGCGACACGGACGTGGATCGTCCGCAACAGTGGGTACGGTCGCTCCATGGCTATCGCGCGATTCCCGAGCATCGTCCTGGACTGCCCCGACGCCGAGGCGCTGGCCGGCTTCTATGCCGCCATGCTCGACTGGGCCGTCGCCCCGCCCGACGAGGAGGGCGGCTGGATCGACATCAAGTCCGACTATGGCCAGGTGCTGTCCTTCCAGCCGGTGGCCGACTATCGGCGCCCGGAGTGGCCCGGCCAGGAGGTCCCCCAGCAGATGCACCTCGACGTGGTCGTCGACGACCTCGACACCGCCGAGGCGGCGGTGCTCGAGCTCGGGGCGACCAAGCACGACGTCCAGCCCGGCACGACCTTCCGGGTCTTCCTCGACCCGGCCGGGCACCCGTTCTGCCTCTGCCTCTCGTGACGCGAGGCCTGGCTCGCCAGGTCGCAGCGGCTGTCGCAGCGTTGGTGCTGCTCGCCGGCTGCGGGGGAGCCGGCGACCAGGCGTCCAGCGCCGACCCGGCGTCCGGTGCGCCCGGATCCACCGGCGCTCGCGACATCGCCGACCGCTGCCTGAGTGCGACGCCGAAGGGTCGCGACATCGAGGGCGTGACGCTGACCGGCGACGAGATGTCGCTACGAGGGGCGCTGCTGCTGCCCACCGATCCCAGTGGCACGGCCGTGGTGTTGCTTCCGCAGATCGGGCAGTCCGGCCTGTGCGGCTGGCTCAAGTACGCCGCCCACCTGACCGACGAAGGCATCACCGCGCTCGCCATCGACCCCTGCGGCTATGGCGAGTCGACCTGCCCCGAGGTGCTCGCGCCTGTGGTCGACAAGCAGGTTGAGCTCGCCCTCGCCCACCTTGACGAGACCGTTCACCCCGATCGAGTCGTGCTGGTCGGGGCGTCGATGGGCGGCTCCCAGACGGTCCGTGCCGTCGCCCGCGGAGCCGACGTCGATGCCTGGGTGGACGTGTCCGGTCCGAGTGCCTGGGACGGCGACGTCCTGCTCGACCTGGCACCCCAGGTCGACCTCCCCGGCATGATCGTCTATGCCCGCAGCGACGGTGACCGGCTCTTCCGCGAGGCCCAGCAGCTGGCCGACGCGACCGGCGCGACGTTCGTCGAGGGGCCCGGCGGCCACGGCTGGGACCTGCTCCTCACGCTCGGTGGCACGACGACCCGCGTGGGTGACCGGATCGCGGCGTTCATCGCCGGCTGACCCGGCGAAGCTGACCGGTGGGAGAAACGCCTAGCGCAGCCGCGACGTCTTCGTCGCCGGCCGGGGTGGGTCAGGGTCGAGCCCGCGCGCGAGCGCGGTGAGGCGGGCGATCTGCTGGAACGGGATGATCTCGAGCATCGGGCGGACGACGTCGGGCAGGTCTCCGGCGGCGACACCGAGGTCGGCAAGCACGCCCAACGACCAGACCCGGCTACCGCGCTCGCGCACTGCCGCGATCAGCGGGTCGAGGGCCTTGCCGACCTCGCCTGGTGATCGGATGGCGAGCACGGGGACCTGGCGGTCGACGAGCCCGAGGGGCCCCTGGAGCAGGTCGGCGCCGGAGAACGACAGCGCCGGCACCTGCGCGATCTCCATGAGCGACAGCGCGGCCTGCCTCGCGGTCGTGGTCGACCAGCCGCGGGCGACGGTGATGACGGTCCGGGCGATCCGGGTCAGGTCGACTGCGGGGCGCAGCTCGTCGGTGTTCTGCGCGGCCTGGGCGGCCAGGTCGGGCAGCATCGCGAGGTCGGCGTACCCCGGCGCGAGCAGGAGGTAGGACACCAGCAGCTCGGCGCTATAGAGCTTGGGCGCGGCGGCGGTCTTGGCCTTGCCGGCCAGCAGCTCGAGGTGGGCCGCGGCGGCGCGGGACAGCGGCGACATGATGTCGTTGGTGACCGAGACCGTCAGCGCACCGCAGGCCTTCGCGGCCTCGGTGACGTCGAGCAGCTCGGCCGAGGTGCCGGTCCGGTTGAGCACCACCAGCAGCGTGTCGCGCAGGTCGGGGCGCGCGCGGTAGTGGGTGAACGACGTCGGTGACACGATGCCGGCCGGCAGCCCCCACAACGTCTCGACGAGATCCTTCGCATAGAGCGCCGCGTGCTCCGAGCTGCCCCGGGCAGCGAAGAGCACGGCCCGCGGCTCACGCTCGGCGATCAGCGCCCGGGCCCGCTCCACCTGGTCGCGGGTCGACGCCAGCAGCCGGCGGAACACATAGGGCTGCTCCGCGATCTCGGCACCGAGCACGATGCCCCGAGTCCTGGCTCTCATGACGTGATCACGGTAGTGCGCGAGGGCCGCCGGTGGGGCCGGATGCGTCGGACTCGCCGCACCCGCGCGTCAGCCCCAGGCGCAGCGGCAGCGCATCGACGAGAACGTCAGCCCCCACGAGTCGTCACGGCGGGGTCAGCATGGTCGCCAGCAGCGCGATGCCCTGCTCGAGCATGGCGAGGGCCTCTTCCCGGCTCTCGGGGATCGGGACCTCCTCGACCTGACCGGTGGTCATCATCAGGCCGACCAGTCCGCCGATGAGGGCGCAGCCGAACATGCGGGCCTGGGGCGAGTCCTCGGGGATCCCGAGCCGCTGGGCGACGGCTCGGACGCTGTATTCCATCGGGCGCGCCATCTCCTCCAGGAGCCCGCGCTGGAGCTCGGGCACGGTTTGGATGAGGTGGTTGCGTCGCCGCTCCACCGCCCAGTCGTCGTCGGACATGGCGAGCAGCACCGTGCGCAGCCCGTGGTGGAGGGCCTGGAGCGGGTCGAGCTCGGGGGGCGCCGCCACGGCTGCCTTGAAGACTGCCTCGTCCATGAAGTCGGCGACCGCCGCGTCCTCCTTGTTGCGGAAGTAGCGGAAGAACGTGCTGGGTGAGATGTCGGCGGCGTCCGCGATCTGCTCGACCGTCGTGGCGACGAAGCCCTGCTCCGCGATCAGCCGCAGCGTGTGCCGTTGGATCTCGGCGCGGGTCCGGGCCTTCTTGCGCTCGCGAAGGCCCGGACGCGCGTCGGTGGGACGGGCGGCGGCCGGCTCGGCGTCGGGGGTGGCCATGCCCCCATCTTGGCGGATCAGCGGTCCTCGAGGTCGGCCTCGCCGGGGCGCGTGTTGGGCAGCTTCCACAGCGTGAGGACGAGTCCGACGACGGCCAGCGCGCACGTCACCCACATCTGGTCCGACATGCCGGACACGAAGGCGTCCTTGACCGAGGTGGCCAGGTCGGGGCTCCCGAGCCGGGCCGCGACGGCGAGGCCGCCGCTGACGGAGTCCTTGACGGCGTCGGCCGCCTCTGCGGGCAGGCCGCTGACGTCGACCGAGCCGCGATAGCTCGTGTTGAGCACCGACACCAGGGCGGCGATCCCGAGCACGCTGCTGACCTGCCGCATCACTTGGATGAGGGCGCCGCCCGCGGCGGCGCGCTCGGTCGAGAGGATGTCGACGGCGAGGTTCTGCCCCGAGATGAGCACCATCCCGAAGCCGACGCCGAACACGGCCAGCCAGGTGGCCGTGGCGCCGTAGCCGGAGTCGACCCGGGTGGTCGCGCCCAGGGCGGCGGCGCCGATGACGGCGACGAAACCGATGGCCATCGGCAGGCGCGGGCCCGTCACGGTGGCGAGGCGCACGGCGACCACGAAGCCGAGCATCAGCCCGCCGAGCATGGGCAGCAGCCGCAGCCCGGTCCCGAGGGCGTCGGTGCCGAGGATGGCCTGCAGATAGAGGGGGGCGGTGAACAGCGCCACGAAGC
Organism: Nocardioidaceae bacterium; assembly: GCA_020438665.1. The sequence goes on from JAGQUE010000364.1 coordinate 8,693, forward strand.
CGACCACCGAGGCCAGGCTGGCGGCGAGTGCCCCCCACCGGAACTCGGGGATCCACCAGAGCGAGCGGTCCAGCAACGGCTCGGCGCCGGTGACCGACCGCTCCCAGCGCAGGAACGCCACCGTCAGCAACAGCCCCACGACGATCGTCACCCCGACCAGCGGCGAGCCCCAGCCGCGGCTGGGGCCCTCGATGAGCCCGAAGGTCAGCGACACCAGGCCGATCGAGGACAGGGCGACGCCGACGAGGTCGATCGGCGGGCGCGCGGCGGGGCGTTCGCGCGGCAGCAGCCACCACGACGCGACGAGGGCGACGGCCGCGACCGGCACGTTCATCACGAAGACCGAGCCCCACCAGAAGTGCCGGAGCAGCTCGCCGCCGATGATCGGCCCCAGCGGCATACCGATCATGGTCGAGAGACCCAGCACGGCCATCGCCTTGGGTCGCTCGTCACGGTCGAAGAGCACCACCAGCAGCGAGAAGGCCAGCGGGATCAGCAGGGCGGCCCCCAGGCCGAGGAACGCGCGCGCCGCGATCAGCGAACCGGGGCTGCCGGCATAGGCACACCAGGCGGAGCCCAGCCCGAAGACCGTCAACGCGGCGAGCATGAGCGGGCGGCGTCCCCACCGGTCGCCGAGCATGCCTGCCGGGAGCAGCAGCGACGCGAGCACCAGCAGATAGGCGTCGGCGAACCACTGAAGCTGGCTGGTGCTGGCGTGAAGGTCCTCCGACAGCGTCGGCAGGGCGACGTTGAGGACGGTCGTGTCCAGGCCGATGAGCAACATCGCGAGGGATGTCACGGCCAGGGTCCACCACCGGTGCGGGTCGCGCACGACGGTGGTCTCAGGGGTGGCGACGGTCGCCATGGCAGCCTCCTTGTGAGAGATTCTCTAAAACAAGAGACTCTCTCAAAAAGGAGTCAGTGTCAATATGGAAGAAGGATCCGGTCATCCGGTCGCCCGGTGCACCTCCAGCACCCGGCCGGCGAGGGTCGTGGTGACGTCCCCGTGGTCGCCCCGCTTGTTGGCGAGGTCGATGAGGATCGCGGGCTCGCCGTCGTTGTGGCTCGTGACGACCACCATTCGCTCGGTCGGACGGCGTACGTCGACCCGGCGCGGTGCTGACCGCAACGTCGCGGCGATGGCTGCCTCGTCGATGTCCTGGACGTCGAAGGTGACACTGCCGCGCTCGTCGGTCGACCGCTCGGCCTTGCTGAAGTCGCCGCGACGATAGAGCCAGGTCTGATTGCCGTCGAACGAGGCGTCGGGGATGGTGACGAGCACGTAGGTGTCGAACAGGCTCACCGCCGTGACCGGTGTGCCGCTCCCGAACTCATCGGCGAAGTCCTGCTTGAACACGGCGATGCCCGGGCGGGTGAGCGCATAGCGGGGGACGGCGGTGGGCGTCTCGTGGGAGGGCGACGGGGCCGCCGTGCTCTCGCGGGTGAAGCCCCCGCTCGAGCCGCTGTCGGAGCCGGTGTTGCGACCGACGAGCACGAACGCGGAGACCCCCGCGACGATCAGCACCGAGGCGGCGACGGCGACCCACAGGAACCCGCCGATGCCGCGGCCCGGCGAGCGCGCGGGAGGCGGGGGCGCGACGACCCGGTCGTCGGCCCCGATCGGCGGCGGCAGCACCAGATCCACGGGGCCGGACGACTCGGCGATGGTGCGGCCGGCCAGGTCGCGGATGAGGCCGTTGAGCTCGCCCACTGTCGCCGCCGTCTCCACCTGGGCGGCGCGGAGGTCGTGGTCGGGACCGGTGATCCAGCCCGTCCTGAACGCCGACTCGATGACGTCCAGAGCCCGGCGCCGGTGGTGGGACCGGGCCGCCGCGGACGGGTCGCCATAGATCACCCTTGGAGGGTAGCGATCCCCGGCCGCGGTCGGCCCGGGTTCGTCAGGGCGCGGCCGCGATGAGCTGGACCGGTCCGTTGTTGGTGTCGGCCCCGTTGAGCACGAGGAACTGGTCGACCCCGTTGCCGGTCACGTCGACCGCCGCCACGTCGTCGCCCATCCCGGAGGTGGTGTTGGGCGGTGTCAACGCCACGAATGAGAACGCGCCGTGGTTGACCAGCAGCCGGTCGGGCGGGTTGGTCTTGGACGTGGTCGAGTCGGTGAGGACATAGATGTCGGGCAACCCGTCACCCTGGACGTCGCCGATCGCGAGCGCGAAGCCGTCGGCGCTGCCCGGCGCCGTGAAGATGCGTACGGCGGACGCGAAGCCGGTCGCCGTACCGCGTCGATAGGTGGCACCGTTGACATCGGCCAGCACGAGGTCCGCGACGCCGTCACCGTTGAGATCGGCGACCGCCGCGTCCGCGACCTTGCCGAGGTTGAGGCTGCTCGTCGCGTCGACGAAGCCGCTCCCGGTGTTGCGGTAGGCCAGCGCCACGTTGTTGCGGAACGTGCAGCCGATGAGGTCCATCCGCCCGTCGTGGTTGTAGTCGACCGGCACGAGACAGCGACTGCCCATGTTGGGACGGAAGCTGCTCCACGCCGCCGCATAGGTCAGCCCGGCCCCATGGTCGTTGAGATAGACCTTGGTGCCCTCGGGCAGATAGCCGTTGGCGGCGACGTTGCACGGGTCCTTGGGATCGCTGCGCTCCGCCTGGTTGCCGACGACGAGGTCCTTCCAGCCGTCGTTGTCGACGTCGACCCACGCGACCATCCGGCCGCGGCCGCAGGCGTCCCCGACGCCCCACTCGGTGCCCCGGTCGGTGAACTGTCCGGGGGCGAGCTGGAGCCAGAGCTCGTTGTCCTTCTCGGCGGTCTTGACATAGTTCGACTGGTTCCTGCCGCCGGAGCAATAGATGTCGAGCAGGCCGTTGCCGTCGACGTCATAGGCGGCACAGTCGTGCCGGTCGAGGACGCCGCGCTGTGCGTTGACCCGCGGGATCTTGAACGTGTTGGTGAACGTGCCGTCGCCGTCGTTGCGGTAGAGGTAGGTGTCGGTCCACTGGTGGAAGACGGTGAGGATGTCGTCGAGGCCGTCGTTGTCATAGTCCAGGGCGTCGGTCGACCAGGTCCGTTCGGTGCGGAGCAGGCCGGCGGCGGCAGCCCGGTCGACCAGCACGGGGTCGACGACCTTGGCGGCGACGGCCGCGGCCTCCGGGGCGGAGCGGTGGTCGGCGTGAGCCGTCGCCGCGAGTCCCGGCACCACCGCCAATGCCAGACATCCGGCGATGAGCGCGCGGAGAGCAACAGGGACGATGACGCGGCGATGCAGCATGGTCTCTCACCCCACTGGTCAACCAACACCGGGCAGGCGCTCGGTCTGCCTGTGACTCTGCTCGCCCTCCACCGCGTCGCGCCATGGCGCGGGTCACGTCGTGCGGGCGAGGGCCCTCAGCCGCGGCCCGCGATCTTGATCTTCAGCGAGCGAGAGACCGTGGTGTTGGTCTCGGTGTTGTGCACGCGCAGGGTCACCTTGAGGGTCTTGCCCACGTCGGCGGGGCGCACCACGTGGGTGGGCCCGCTCCCGAGCTCGGTGCGGCCGCGCGACCACGCGAACCTGTAGTCGGACCCGGTGTCGAGGTTCCAGGTGCCCGTGGTGGCGGTCAGCCTGTGACCGCGGCGCGGCGCCCCCTTGATGCGGGGCGGGACCGTCGGTCGCAGGACCTCCGGCAGCGTGAGCGTGGTGGGGTTGAGGTTGTCGCCGGGCGCGAGCTCGAGCGTCGCGGCGGAGGCGAGGTTGTTGCCGCCGCCGTACCACTGGGGGACCTTCCAGTCGCCACCGTCGGCGAAGCCGCTGATCATGACCTTCCAGCGCCCGGGCGGCAGCCGCAGCACGAGTGGGCCCGGGTCGTCCTGCCCGATGCCGACGTCGCGGGCGCGCTCGCCCGTGTCGGCGTCATAGACGTCCCATCCGGCGAACGCCAGTGCCTGACCGGCCTCGTCGATGACGTCGATGCGCACCGCGGTCCCGTCGGGCAGGGACAGATCAAGCCCGTCGACGGGCGTTCCTCCGGCCACGGTGACCGGTGTCGCCTCGTCGGCCCTCGTCGTGCCGGGGTAGTAGGCGGGCGACCACAGCGCCCAGTCCGGGGCGACCCAGGTCCACCGGTCGCTCGGCCGGACACGGACGAGATAGCTGCCGTCGGCGACGTTCCGGGCCCATAGCCCACTGCGGTCGGTGAAGGCATAGGCGACCTCGTGGCCCGTCGAGGCGGAGAGCAGGCTGACGCGGATGCCGGGCAGCGGGTCGCCGTGGGTGTCGGTGACCGTGCCGGACACGGTGTGCGGACCCGAGGAGTGGACCGCCTCGAGCGTGAGGTCCTCGACGGTCGTGGCCCCCGCGGTGAGGGCGGCGTCTCCGTCATCGATCAGCAGGCTCGACGCTCCCTCGACCAGGTCGTCGGTCACCCAGACCCGGTAGGTGCCGGCGGCAAGGCCGGTGAACGAGTAGTGGCCGTCGGCGTCGGCCTGGGTCGACGCCAGCTCCAGGCCGGCCGGCCACAGCGCCAGGTCGACGGTGGCGAAGGAGATCGGCAGGCCGGTGGCCCGGTCGGTCAGCGTTCCCTCGAGAGTGGCGGGCTCCTGGTCGAGGACGAGGTCGAGGGTCTGGCTGCCGGAGGCGGCGACGGTCACCTCGTCGTACGCCGCCGCGAGGTCGCCGGTGCCATAGGCGTGGATGGTGCGGCTGCCGGCCTGGACATAGCCGAGGTCGTAGTGGCCGTGACGGTCGGTGGTTGCCTGGTGCTGGCCGACATAGCCGGCGGCCTTGGTGATCTCGACGGTGACACCGGACAGCGCGTCGCCGCCGCCGTCGGTGACGGTGCCGGTGACGTGGGCCAGCTTGGGGAGGGTCATCACGATGGCGGGCGGCGGGGTGCTGCCGAGGGTGACCACGGTCGCGTCGTTGCGACTGGCGCTGCCACCGGGCTGGCCGACGACGTAATAGCGGGTGAGCCCGTCGAGCATGGTGAAGCGGAACCACACGTGGTAGTCACCCGGGGCCTGCGGCCACGACACGGTCGGCAGCGTGAACGACGACGAGGTGACGGCATAGCCGGACGACGAGGAGCTGCCGACGGGCTGGAAGAAGACGGTGTAGTCCATCGGCGTCGTGGTGTCGCCGAGGATCGTGACGGTCCCGGAGACCTGCGCCGCTGCGGCCGACTGCGCCGGGGCGGCCGCGAGCCCGACTCCGACAACGAGAGCGAGCGCGACCAGCAGGCGGCTCACTGGATGCCTCACCCTGCCAGTGTCTCGGGCGTCCTACGGCGGCGTAGGTGATTTGTGTCGACTGGTCGGGGTGCGCAAGACCACTGGAAAGTTTCGGTGAAAAACCTGTCAGGTTCGGGCTCCGTCGTGCTCCTACCGATGGCGACACCGGTCGCCGAACCGGAAGGAGACCGATGTGCAGCGACCCGAGAAGCCTCATCGAGCAGCACCTCGGCCTGGTGTGGGGTCAGGTCGAGGTGCTGCTCCATGCGGCTTCTCGGCCCCTAGGATGGCGCGATGACCGCGGTCGGCGGAGCGTCGGATGCCGAGCTGGTCGAGCGCGTCCGGGCGGGGGACCGCGACGCCTTCGGCCAGGTCTACGAGCGCTATGCCGACCGGCTCTTCGACTTCGCCCACGGGATGCTGCGCCAGCGCGAGGACGCGGCCGATGCGGTCGCGGACTCGTTCGTCACGATGGCCGAGCGGCTCGACCAGCTGCGCGACCCGAGCCGGCTGCGGCCCTGGCTCTATGCCGTCGTGCGGCGTGAGTGCCTGCGCCGGCTCAAGGCGCGCAGCCGGGTCGCCTTCGGCGACGACGACCAGCTCGAGGCGCTGCCCGACGTGGCGGCGTCCCCCGAGGACCAGGTGGAGTCGGCCGACCTCGGTCGGCTCGTCTGGGAGGCGGCCGCCGGCCTGGGGGAGCGCGACCGTGCCCTGCTGGACCTGCACCTGCGCCACGGGCTGGAGGGGCAGGAGCTCGCCGACGCCCTCGGGATCACCGCCAGCAACGCCTATACGAGCCTCAACCGGCTCAAGACGCAGGTCGAGCGGTCGCTCGGCGCGCTGCTGATCGCCCGGCTCGGCCGCGACGACTGTCGCGAGCTCCAGACCGTCCTCGCCGGCTGGGACGGCACGTTCACCGTGCTGATGCGCAAGCGGGTCGCGCGTCACGTCGACGGCTGCCTGGTCTGCGACGAGCGCCGCGCGGCGCTCACCCCGCTGGCGCTGTTCGCCGGCGTCCCGCTGCTGGTCGCCCCCAGCTCGCTGCGCGACCGGGTGCTCGGCGACGTCCGGCTGGTAGGCCATCTCACCGACGGGCCCTCGGCGGCGGGCGCGGCCTCCGGCGTGACGGGCGGTGGGCCCGTCGCCGCGGGCGGCGTACGCCGTCGCTGGCTGACGCGGGTGCTGCCGACCGTGGCCGTGCTGGCCCTCGTCGTGGGTGGCGGCACGCTCCTGGTGCTGGACCGCGGCGACGACACCGACCGGGTCGTCGAGGACGCCGCGGTGCTGGGCACCACGTCGGCGGCGCCGACCGCGCTCCCGTCGCTGCTGCCCAGCCCGGACCCGCTCGAGCTCGCGCCGACACCGAGCGCGGTCGCGCCGAGCGCCTCGGCGACACCGACGGTGGCACCGACCTCGGCCGCGCCGACCTCGACGGCGCCGGTGCCGGGACTGGTGGCCGACCCGGCCCAGCTCGACCTCGGCGACAAGGCCCGGGCCGGCACCGTGAGGCTGACGAGCGTGGTCGCCGAGCCGCTGGACTATGCCTGGTCGACCACGGTGCCGTGGTTGGTGCTGCCGCAGGCGGGGACGCTCGGGCCTGGAGAGTCGACCGCGGTGCTCATCTATGTCGACCGGGCCCAGCTGCCCGCGGGTGTCTCGGAGGCCGTCGTGACGGTCTCCTGGGCCGGCGGCTCGCTGCCCGTCACCGTCCTGGCCACGGGGCCCGCCCAGCCCAGCGACGGCGGCACGATCGTGGCCCCCGGCACGACCGCGCCCGAGAACCTGTAAGGAACCACCCCGCCCGCGCCTCCCTCCTGTGTCGACCAACCGACCAGGAGGGACTCCCATGCGCCGCACCATCCAGCTCACCCTGTTCATCGCCGCCGCCGTGATCGCCGCCGTCGGGGTGATCCTCGCCCTGCCGCACCTGCCGTCGCCGAGCCCCGACCCGTCGGGCTCCGGCGTGGTCGTCGCCGGCCCTGTCGAGGGCGGCACCCCGTCGCCCAGCGTCCTGCCCGTCGGGAGGCCGACGCGGGTCGTCATCCCGGCGATCGGGGTCGACGAGCGCCTGTCGCCGGTCGGGCTGGAGCCCAGCGGCGCCATGGCGATGCCCGACTATGGCTCCGCGGCCTGGTATGACGAGGGGCCCCGCCCGGGCGAGCCCGGGGCTGCCGTCGTCGTCGCCCACGTCCGTGGACCTGCCGGGCCCGACGTCTTCCGCGACCTCGCGACCCTGCGCCCCGGCGACCGGGTGACCGTGGTCGGCAGCCATGGGAGCGCGACGTTCGAGGTCCGCAAGGTCGAGACCGTGCCCAAGGACGCCCTGCCCTATGACCGGATCTGGCCCGACACCGACGAGCGGCTGCTGCGACTGATCACCTGTGGCGGCCAGCCCTTCCCCGAGGGCGGCTTCCCTGACAACACGGTCGTCTATGCCCGGCTGATCTGAGGCCGCCTGGGGTCGCCGCGCCGGCTCGCGCAATCTCCTCCAGAAAGTCTGCAGAGAAATGTGTGAGATCCGCCGGCGTCAGCGCTCCTACCTCCGAGCAACACACACACCAAGCCACGACACCAGGAGATCACCATGAACACCACCACCAGCCTCACCGCCCGCTCCCTCCGTCTCGCCGCCCTGGCCGTCCCGATGGCCGCCGCCCTCACCCTGGGCGCCGGCGCCGCGGCCCACGCCGACGACACCTTCGACCCCGCGCTGATCCAGGTCATGACGCTCGACCCGGGCGCTCTCGACACCGACCCGGTCGGTCCGGTCGGCCCCGGTGACCTGACCACCGACCCCGGCGACTGCGAGCAGACCGGCACCTGCGTCGACCCCGGCGACCCCGGCGACCCGGGCGATGAGGACCCGACGGTGCCCGAGGGCCCCGGTGACCTCACCACCGGCGACGACTGCGAGCAGACCGACACCTGCGGGGGCGGCGGCGACGGCGGCGAGGAGCCCCAGCCCGAGCCCCAGCCCGAGCCCGAGCCGGTCGACCCGACCGAGCCCACGACGACGGACACCGGCGACGGCGGC
>JAGQUE010000365.1 GCA_020438665.1 Nocardioidaceae bacterium
TCGTGGGTGTGGGCCTCCACGCCGGCGGTCACCCGCACCATCACGCGCGCTTCCATCCCGGTCTCGGCAGTGATCATCGCCAGCCGGTCGATCTCGGTGAACGAGTCGACGATGATCCTGCCGATGCCGACGCTGACCGCCCTACGCAGCTCGGTCACCGTCTTGTTGTTGCCGTGGTAGCCGATCCGGGCCGGGTCGAACCCCGCGCGGAGGGCCACGGTCAGCTCGCCGTCGGAGGCGACGTCGAGCGACAGCCCCTCCTCGGCCACCCACTGCGCGACCGCCGTACACAGGAAGGCCTTGCCCGCGTAGAAGACCTCCCAGCCCGCGAAGGCGTCACGGAAGGCTCGCGCGCGGGTGCGGAAGTCGTGCTCGTCGAGGAGGTAGGCCGGGGTGTTGTGCTCGGCGACGATGTCGGCGACGGCCAGCCCGCCGACGCGCAGCTGCCCCTCCTCGTCCTTGTGGGCGGTCACCGACCACAACGTCGGGGTGATCGTGTTGATGTCGTGCGGCTCACGCAGCCAGGACGGGCCCTTGAAGGCCCCCTCGGCGTGCGCCCAGCCGGCTTCGTGCGTGGTCACGGGAGATGGCTCCTTGGGTCACATGCGGTCGGGCGCGGACACGCCGAGCAGGCCGAGGCCGTTCTCGAAGACCTGGCGGGTCGCCGCGACGAGCAGCAGCCGAGCGCGGTGGAGCTCACCGGGCTCCTCGTCGCCCTGCGGCAGCACGCGGCAGGAGTCATAGAAGCGGTGGAACGTCGCCGCCGTGTCCTCGAGGTAGCGGGCGACCCGGTGTGGCTCGCGCAGCTGGGCGGCCGAGGCCACCACCCGAGGCAGCTCGGCGAGCGCACGGAGCAGCTCGCCCTCCTTGTCGTGGGAGAGGAGGCTGACGTCGACCTCGCCGTCCGTTGACAGGCCGAGATCGGCGGCGTTGCGCAGGATCGAGGCGGTCCGCGCCGCGACGTACTGGACGTAGTAGACCGGGTTGTCGTTGCCGGCCTTGGCCCACAGGTCGAGGTCGATGTCGATGTTGGAGTCGGCGCTGTAGCGCGCCAGCGCATAGCGGGAGGCGTCGACCCCGATCGCCTCGACCAGGTCGTCGATCGTGACCACGGTGCCGGCCCGCTTGGACATCCGCATCGGCTCGCCCTCACGGAGCAGGTTGACCATCTGGCCGATCATGATCTCGAGGTTGACGTGGGGGGTGTCGCCGAACGCCGCGCACATCGCCATCATCCGGCCGACATAGCCGTGGTGATCGGCCCCGAGCATGATGAAGCAGCGGTCGAAGCCGCGCTCGCGCTTGTCGAGGTAGTAGGCCAGGTCGCCGGACAGATAGGCGCCGGTCCCGTCGGAGCGGATGATCACCCGGTCCTTGTCATCACCGAACTGCTCGGTGGCCAGCCAGAGCGCACCGTCCTTCTCATAGGTGACGCCGAGGCTGGTCAGCCGGTCGACGGCGCGCTGCACGGCACCGGACCGGTGGAGGTCGTCCTCGTGGAAGTAGACGTCGAAGTCGACACCGAAGTCGTGCAGCGACGTCTTGATCTCGTCGAACATCATGTCGACCCCGACCGCGCGGAAGACCTCCTGGGCCTCGTCGTCCGGCAGGTCGCCGGCCCCGGGTCGCTGCGCGAGGACGGCCTTGGCGATGTCGTGGATGTATTGGCCGCCATAGCCGTCCTCGGGGACGTCCTGGCCGCGCGCGCTCGCGAGCAGCGACCGGGCGAACCGGTCGATCTGGGCGC
>JAGQUE010000027.1:0-5368 GCA_020438665.1 Nocardioidaceae bacterium
TCCACATCGGCGGCGACGCGATGGCCTTCGGTGCCGTCTATGGGCCGCCGTTCGTGCGCGAGGGCGACGTACGTCGCGACGCGACACTCGCCGACTTCCACAACTTCACCAAGCTGGCCCAGTCCTTCGACGCGCTCGACTCCGCCGGCGGCGTGATCTGCGAGCCCAACGACGCGCCGCTGGACTCGCGTCACCTTGACATGGTCTATGCGCTCCAGACGCTGACCGACAAGATCTATATGGGCAACGTGGTTTCGGGTGCCAACGCTGCCGACACGATCCGGATGACCGAGATCCTGTTCGGCTCCCGCGAGTCGATCGAGCAGACGCCTGCGACGATCTCGCTGATCAACTGCAACAGCCCGCTCCGGTGGGACGACCGGATGCTGGAGGCGCAGTTCGAGTACTCCGCCGCCAACCAGGCCGTCGTCCTCACGCCGTTCCTGCTCATGGGCGCGATGTCGCCGGTGACGATCCCGGCGGCGCTCGTCCAGCAGATCACCGAGGCGCTCTCGGGAATCGCGCTGTCCCAGCTGATCCGGCCGGGCTCGCCGGTGGTGTTCGGCTCCTTCCTCTCCAACATCAACATGCAGTCGGGCTCGCCGACCTTCGGCACCCCCGAGTCCGGCATCGGCCTGCTCTGCACCGGTCAGATCGCGCGCCACTTCGGGCTGCCCTTCCGCACCGGCGGCGGCCTCACCTCCGCCCAGGTGCCCGACGCGCAGGCCGGCTACGAGGCGCTGATGACGATGCTGCCGACGTTCCTCGCGGGCGCCAACTGGGTGATGCACTCCGCCGGCTGGCTCGAGGGCGGCCTGGTCGCGGGCTATGAGAAGTTCATCGTCGACCTGGAGATCCTCCAGATGCTCCGGCACGAGTTCACCCCGCTGGAGATCGACGAGGCCTCGATGGCCTTCGACGCCCACGAGGAGGTCGGCCACGGCGGCCACTTCCTCGGTGCCATGCACACGATGGAGCGCTTCCGTACCTGCTTCTATCGCCCGTTCCTGTCCTCATCGGACAACTACGAGCGCTGGATGCGCAACGGCGGCCACGACACGGCCGCCCGCGCAGGGGAGATCTGGAAGCAGCGGCTCGAGGCCTACGAGGCGCCGGCCATCGACGACGCCGTCAGGGCCGAGCTCGAGGAGTTCGTGACGCGGCGGCGGGCCGAGCTCGGGGACTGACGCTCCGCGGCCACTACCCGCTAACGTTGCGCCATGGGCAACGGGGGCGCGGAGGGTGCAACGGTCCAGTCGGTGGACCGGGCGCTGACGATCCTCGAGGCGCTCGCCCGCTCCGGGGAGGCCGGCGTGACCGAGCTGGCCGCCGACCTCGACGTCCACAAGAGCACGGCGTTCCGGCTGGTGGCCACGCTGGAGGCCCACGGACTGGTCGAGCAGACCGAGGACCGCGGCAAGTACCGCTTGGGCGTGGGCCTGCTCCGGCTCGCGGGAGCCACCACCTCGCGCCTCGACGTCGTCCAGGAGGCCCGCCCGCTGTGCCGCAAGCTGGCCTCCGACACCGGGGAGACGGTCAACATCGCGGTCCTGTCCGACCGGTCGGCGCTCTATCTCGACCAGGCGTCGGGGTCCAGCGCCCTGCAGACGCACAACTGGGTGGGCCAGCACATCCCGCTCCACGCGACGTCCAACGGCAAGGTGCTGCTGTCTGGCCTCGAGCCCGACCGGCTGGACGCCCTGCTGGGCTCGCTACCCGCCTACACCGACATGACGATCACCAAGAAGAGCGCCCTGCGCGCCGAGCTCGCCAAGGTGCGCGAGCAGGGCTATGCGCTGGCCGTCGACGAGCTGGAGATCGGCCTCACGGCCGCCGCCGCGCCGATCCGCAACAACCACGGCGACGTCATCGCGTCGATGAGCGTGTCCGGCCCCACCTTCCGCCTCGGCGCGGACCGCGTCGAGATCGTGGTCAAGCTCCTCGTGGCGGCCGCCGACGAGGTCAGCCACCGTCTCGGCTTCGGCCACTACTGACAGGTTGCCCCCGGCGACCCCATGGCGCTACCGGCCCTACGAAGTGGCGGGTTCTGCCCTCCGAGGGGGGAGAAATGGCGCGCCAGTGGAGCGCCGACCGCCCCCGGCACGGGGTTCTTCCCCCCGAGGGGGGATCGTCTGCGCGCGCGTGATACGCCCGCACATTGACGCCCGGGTGGACCCGAGCCGACCGTCAGGTGAACAGTTGGTGAACAGCACCCTCTCGACTTGGCAACCAGCAGGTGAACGACCCATCGTGTGACCCGTGACTGCAGCGCTGTTCATCTTGCTGTGCGTGATTGCCACCGCGCTCTTCTTCGATTTCACCAACGGGTTCCACGACACCGGGAACGCCGTGGCGGCCTCGATCGCCACCGGGGCGCTCAAGCCCAAGACCGCCGTTGCCTTGTCGGCGGTGATGAACCTCGTCGGCGCCTTCCTGTCCGTTGCGGTGGCGCTCACCGTCACCAACTCCGTGGTGCGCATCCAGAACGACGACGGTACGCCGATCCCGCAGCTGGCCGAGAGCTCGCACGGCCGCGCGCTGCTGATCATCGTCCTGGCCGGCCTGGTGGGCGGGATCCTCTGGAACATGTTCACCTGGCTGCTCGGGCTGCCGTCGAGCTCGTCGCACGCGCTGTTCGGCGGCATCATCGGCTCGACGATCGCTGCCCTGGGGTGGGACGGCGTGAAATGGCTGGGCGACGGCACCAAGATCGACGGCGTCGTCGGCAAGATCATCATGCCGGCGCTGCTGTCCCCGCTCATCGCCGGCGCCATCGCGCTGACCGGCACCTTCCTGATCCACCGGTTCGCGACCCGGGGCAACGCCGAACGATCCAATGCCGGGTTCCGATGGGGCCAGATCGGCGCGGCCTCCCTGATGTCGCTGGCCCACGGGACCAATGACGCCCAGAAGACGATGGGCGTCATCACGCTCGCCCTGATCGCCTATGGCAGCTGGGGCCACACCGATGCCATCCCGCTCTGGGTCAAGGTCGTGTGTGCTCTCGCGATCGCCGCCGGGACCTACCTCGGCGGCTGGCGGATCATCCGGACACTCAGCAAGGGTCTGGTCGACATCACCCGTCCCCAGGGGATGGCCGCCGACGGCGCCTCCTCTGCGGTGATCCTCGCCTCGAGCCACCTGGGCTTCGCGCTGTCGACCACCCAGGTCGCGAGTGGGTCGATCCTGGGCAGCGGCGTGGGTCGCCCTGGGGCCCATGTCCGGTGGAGCGTCGCCGGGCGGATGGTGCTGGCCTGGCTGATGACGCTGCCCTCCGCGGGCATCGTCGGAGCCCTGATGTGGCTGGTGGCCGACGGCATCGGCGGTCTTGGCGGCGCTCTGGTCGTGATGGCGCTGCTCATCGCGGGCGCCGCGGCGATGTACCTCCGGTCGCGACACCACCAGGTGACCCATCACAACGTCGACGAGATCTGGGACGGCGGGCCCAAGGTCCGCAAGACCAGCAAGATCGCCTGAGAGGGGCGCGACATGGACACGATTCGGCTGGTGCTCAGCGCAGCCTGGAACGTCCTGTGGGTGGGGCTTCTGCTCGGGGCGGGGCTGCCCACCCTCTTCGCCGCCGGCGTGCGTCTGCTGGCAGGCCCCGCCGACACGGTCACTGCCGATGGCATCGCGGTGCAGCACGACGCCCCCGGGTGGCACAAGCTGCTGGCCTGGCTGTGCTTCGCCATCGTCTTGTATGGCGTCCTGGTCGGCATCCTGATCATCGTCGGCGGCGGTATGGGCAAGGTCGTCGAGTTCCACGGCGTCCTGCCCACCCTGGTCCCCAAGCACTGACCCGCAGCCCCGCACTTCGTCGGAGAGGATCGATCCATGAACCGTGCCGCTGCCCTGAGCCGCGCCCTCGGCTGGGTCCGTGAGGCCTATCCCGACGGCGTCCCGGCCGAGGACCGCGCCGGACTGCTCGCGCTGCTCGACACCTATCTGTCCGGCGACCAGGTCGCCGCCGTCGCCAGCCTGCTCGGCACCAAGCCCGGCCCCACCACCCCGGAGGACATCGCCCGGGTCTCCGCTCGCCTGGTCGCCGGGGGCTGGCCACTGGCCAACCCCGCCGACGACGACAGCTCCGAGGACGGCACCGTGTTGGGCCGGGCCATCGGCGGGGTGGTCACGTGGCTGCGGGCCGGCTATCCCGAGGGGGTCCCGGTCACCGACTACATCCCGCTGGTCGCGATCCTCGAGCGACGCCTCACCAAGCGTGAGGTCAAGGCGGTCACCAAGGAGCTCAAGGCCAACGGCCTGCTCTCGCCGGACGCCGGCGACATCGGCGACGCGATCACCAACCTCATCCACGAGGAGCCCTCGGCCGAAGACATCGCCCGAGTCACCGCCCACCTGCGCAAGAAGGGCTGGCCGATCGAGCTCGACTGAGTCTGAAATGAGGCCGTCCCTGTGGCGCTGGGGCCCGTTTCGCGCAGGTTACCGATGCGCAACAAGGGGCGGAGACGCCTTGACTAGGTGACCCGGATCACAGCATGCTCACGCAATAGCTGTTGCGAAGCGAGCAATGCGTTGCACATGGCGCAACAGTGAACCGGGAAGCAGGTGACGGTGAGCAAGCGGCGGGACAGTTATGACTTCGTCATCGTGGGCGGAGGGTCGGCCGGGAGTGCCCTGGCCAACCGGCTGTCGGCGGACCCGGGGGCGACTGTGCTCGTCCTGGAGGCCGGGCGGAGCGACTTCCGGATCGACCCGCTGATCCACATGCCGGCGGCGCTGCCGTTCGGCATCGGCAACCCGCTCTATGACTGGCGCTATGAGACCGAGCCCGAGCCCCACATGAACGGGCGCCGCATCTATCACGCCCGCGGCAAGGTGCTCGGTGGCTCCTCCTCGATCAACGGCATGATCTTCCAGCGCGGCAACCCGATGGACTATGACCGCTGGGCGGCCGACCCCGGGATGGAGACCTGGGACTTCCTGCACTGCCTGCCCTACTTCAAGAAGATGGAGTCGCTGCGGCTCCAGGACGGCAGCAACGGCGCCGACGACTGGCGCGGCGGTGACGGCCCGCTGGTGCTCGAGCGCGGCCCTGCACACAATCCGCTCTTCGCCGCGTTCTTCGAGGCCGCCCAGCAGGCCGGCTACCCGCTGACCGACGACGTCAATGGCTACCGCCAGGAGGGCTTCGCGCCGTTCGACCGCAACATCAAGGACAGCCGCCGCTGGTCCGCTGCCCGTGCCTACCTCCACCCGGCCATGCGCCGCCCCAACCTGCGTGTCGAGACGCTCGCCCACGTCACCAAGGTCAACTTCTCCGGCAAGCGCGCGATCGGCGTGGACTACCTGCGCGGCGGCAGGGCCCACCGCTCGGTGTCGGCCGGCGAGGTCATCCTCTCCGGCGGCG
>JAGQUE010000027.1:5469-19627 GCA_020438665.1 Nocardioidaceae bacterium
CAGGACCACCTCGAGGTCTACATCCAGTACGCCGCCAAGCAGCCCGTCTCGATCGCCCCCGGGCTGGCGTGGTGGAAGCGCCCCAAGATCGCCACGGACTGGCTGTTCTTCCACAAGGGCCTCGGTGCCACCAACCACTTCGAGGGCGGCGGGTTCGCACGCTCCAACGACGAGGTGACCTGGCCCAACCTGATGTTCCACTTCCTGCCCATCGCGATCCGCTACGACGGCACTGCCCCGACCAAGGGGCACGGCTACCAGGTCCACATCGGCCCGATGTATGCCGACACCCGCGGCTGGGTCCGGATCGCGAGCCGCGACCCCAAGGCCAAGCCCACGATGCAGTTCAACTATCTGTCCACCCCGACCGACCGCAAGGAGTGGGTCGAGGCGGTCCGGGTGGCGCGCACCATCCTCAACCAGCCGGCGTTCGAGCCCTATAACGATGGCGAGCTCTCGCCGGGACCCGGGGTCGAGACCGACGAGGAGATCCTCGACTGGGTGCGGGCCGACGCCGAGACGGCGCTGCACCCCAGCTGCACGGCCAAGATGGGGGTCGGCGACGACGCCGTCACCGACCCGCTGTCCCTCAAGGTGCACGGCGTGGAGGGGCTGCGCGTCGTCGACGCGAGCGTGTTCCCCTATGTCACCAACGGCAACATCTATGCACCCGTGATGATGGTCGCCGAGAAGGCAGCGGACCTGATCCTCGGCAACACCCCGCTGCCGCCCGCCGACGTTCCCTACTACCGCCACAACTCCGGCATGCCGCTCTATCCGCCGGGCGACGCCCGGCGAGATGCCGCCACCCGCAGTCAGGAGTCAGCATGAGCGTGACCACCAGTGATGTCGACGGGCGGGCCGCCCTCAGCCCCCAGGTCAACCAGGACGCCGCCTTGTCGGTGCGCGACCTGTGGAAGATCTTCGGCCCCCGGTCCGACCAGATCATCGGGACCCCGGATGCCGACCTGAGCCGGGCCGACCTCAAGGCCAAGACCGGCTGTGTGGTGGGCGTCAAGGACGTCTCGTTCGACGTGGCCCCCGGCGAGGTGTTCGTCGTGATGGGCCTGTCGGGCTCGGGCAAGTCGACCCTCGTACGCCTGCTCACCCGGCTGATCGAGCCGACCCAGGGCAGCGTGCTGCTCAACGGCCACGACGTCACCTCGGCCAACGAGAGCGAGCTGCGCGACATGCGCCGCAAGAACGTCTCGATGGTCTTCCAGCACTTCGGCCTGCTGCCGCATCGGCGGGTCGTCGACAACGTCGGCTATGGGCTGGAGATCCGCGGCGTCTCCAAGCGCGAGCGCCGCGCCCGAGCCTTCCAGATGGTCGAGCTGGTCGGCCTGGCCGGCTATGAGAACTCCTATCCCGACCAGCTCTCCGGCGGCATGCAGCAGCGCGTGGGCCTCGCCCGCGCCCTGGCCAACGACCCCGACATCCTGCTGTTCGACGAGCCGTTCTCGGCGCTCGACCCGCTGATCCGCCGTGACATGCAGAACGAGGTCATCCGGCTGCACCACGAGATCGGGAAGACGATGGTCTTCATCACCCACGACCTCGCCGAGGCGCTCAAGCTGGGTGACCGGATCCTGATCATGCGCGACGGCGAGATCGTCCAGGTCGGTACGCCGGACCAGGTGGTTGGCGCCCCCGCCGATGACTACGTCAAGGAGTTCGTCTCCGACGTACCGAAGTCGCACGTGCTGACGCTGAAGTGGGTGATGCGCCCCGTCGACTCGTCGGTGGCTGCCGATGCGCCGGTGCTGCAGCAGACCACGGTCGTGCGCGAGGCGGCGCGCGCCGTGCTGGCAAGCCAGGGTCCGGTGCGGGTCGCCGACGGCGACCAGATCGTGGGCATCGTCGACGACGAGGACATCCTCCGCGTCGTGGTGGCCGAGGACGACTGATGGCCACCGCCACGCTGACCAAGCCCGTCGAGCCGGGTGCGGCACCGCCACCCGAGGAGGAGAAGTCACGGGTGCCCAGGTGGGTCTGGGCGCTCGTGGTGATCGGGCTCTGGGTGATCGGCTGGGCCTTCACCAAGGGCAACAACACCCTGACCCTCGGTGGGCAGGACTCGACTCCCCTGCACGACCGCATCTCCGAGTTCGGGGCGGGGCTGTCCGACAACGCGGTCACGGCGGCGATCGGTGACGCGCTCGAGGGGATCGTCGAGCTCGTCCAGCGCACGATCTCCACGCCAGTCCCGCCCTCGCCGATCCCCTACATCGGCTGGCTGGGTGTCGTCGCGATCGCCGCGTGGATCGGCTATGCCGTCGCCAACTGGCGGATCGCACTCCTGGTGGGTTTCACGTTCCTGTCCTTCGGGGCCTTCGGGTTCTGGGAGGACTCGATGGACCTCCTCGCGGTCACCCTCGTCTCGGTGGCGATCACGGTGGTGATCGGGTTCCCCCTGGCGGTGTGGATGGGCATCAGCCCACGGGCGGCGCGCGTCATCACGTTGTTCCTCGACCTGCTCCAGACCATGCCGACGTTCGTCTATCTCGTGATCGTGGTCATCCTGTTCGGGGTTGGGACACCCACGGCCGTGGTGTGCACCCTGGCCTATGCGCTCCCGCCGATCGTGCGGATCGCGGGCTTCGGCATCCGCGACGTCTCGGCCACGACGATCGAGGCGACCGACTCGCTCGGGCAGACCACCTGGCAGCGGCTTTGGAACGTCCAGATCCCGATGGCCAAGTCGACGATCATCCTGGGCCTCAACCAGACCATCCTCGCGGCGCTGTCGATGGCGATCATCGCCTCCTACGTCGCCGGTCCCGGCCTCGGCAAGCCGGTGCTCGCGGCGCTCACCCAGAGCAACTTCGGCAAGGGCCTCGTCCCGGGACTGCTCATCGTGCTCATGGGCATCATGCTCGACCGCCTCACCACGGCGGCCAGCCAGCGCTCCGAGCGGGTGGCGCGCGGCGGCGGCGAGAACGTCCGCATGCGCCGATTGACGCTGCTGGGTCTCCTCGTGCCCGTGGCCGTCGCCGTCTGGTACAGCCGGTTCGCGCTCAACGCGGCGATCTTCCCCGAGACCGGCTGGGGCACGTGGATCGCCGACCAGGCCAACACCTGGATGCGCGGGTTCGTCGGCGCCGTCGAGGGGGTCTCGGGAGCCTTCAAGGACTTCATCTCCTTCCAGATCCTCAACCGGACCGAGGACCTGCTGGCCAACTCGCCCTGGTGGCTCGCGTTCGCGGCGCTGTTGGCACTGTCGCTCGTCATCGGGGGCATGCGAGCCCTGCTCCCGGCGTTGATTTGCCTGACCGGGCTCCGGCTGCTCGACCTGTGGCACGACTCGATGCTGGTGCTCAACATGACGATCATCGCGACGGTGCTCGTGATGCTGTTCGCCCTTGTCTTCGGGGTCTGGATGGCGCGCAGCCATCGGGCCGACCTCGTGCTGCGTCCCATCCTCGACGCCGGGCAGACCATCCCGGCGTTCGTCTATCTGATCCCGGTGCTGGCGCTGTTCGACGTCGGCCGCTTCACCGCCATCGTCGCCGGCGTCGTCTATGCCGCGCCCGCAGCGATCAAGCTGGTCGCCGACGGCATCAGTGGCATCAACCAGGGCACGGTGGAGGCGGGCCGCTCGAGCGGATCGACGACCTGGCAGGAGATCACCAAGGTCCAGCTGCCGATGGCCAAGGGCTCGCTGGTGCTGGCGACCAACCAGGGCCTGCTCTATGTCCTGGCGATGGTGGTCATCGGCGGGCTCGTCGGTGCTCAAGCCCTCGGCTATGACGTCATCTATGGCCTGTCCCACAGCGAGTACTGGGGCAAGGGCCTCGCCGCTGGCATCTCTATCGCGCTGCTCGGGATCTGGATCGACCGCGTCACCCGCGCGGCCGCCGAACGCGCCGGCGCGGGCCAGGCCGCCCGGGAGCGGGCGTTCCGCATCGGCGGGTGGCGCCCTGCGATCTTCACCCGACTCAGCGGCTTCGGTCGCTGGTGACCCTCTCGGAACCCACAACAACCCAGGTCGCAACCGCGACACAACACCAAGGAGAAAGCACAGTGCGGCATCTGAAGAACAGGGGCGTCCGCCTCGCGGCGGTCACCGCCAGCGCTCTGCTCGCGCTCACGGCCTGTGGCGGTGGCAGCGTGGAGGAGCAGACGCAGGCAAACGAGTCCAAGGCGGCTGACGCCGGTGGCCAGTGCGGTGAGGTCAACATCCTCGTCCACCCCTGGGTGGGCTACACCGCCGACGCTTACGTCGTCGGGGGCATCGCCGAGCAGGAGCTGGGCTGCACCGTCAACTACGTCGAGCTCAAGGAGGGTGGCCCGTCCTACCAGGCGCTGAAGTCCGGTGACGGCGACGTGATCCTGGAGGAGTGGTCGCACGCCGAGGAGCTCGCGGCCGCCGAGGATGAGGGCTATGCCCAGGACCTCGGCTCGCCCGGCAACGTGGGCATCATTGGCTGGTACGTCCCCGGCTGGCTCGCCGAGGAGCACCCCGACGTCCTCGACTGGAAAAACCTCAACAAGTACGCCAAGGACTTCGCCACCTCCGAGTCCGGCGGCAAGGGCCAGTTCCTCGGCTCCGACCCGACCTACACCCAGTACGACGAGGCGATCGTGAAGAACCTCGGGCTGGACTTCAAGGTCGTCTTCTCCGGTGGTGAGACCGCCACGGTAGAAGCGTTCAAGAAGGCCCAGGAGAACAAGGAATGGCTGATCGGCTACTTCTGGGAGCCCCAGTACATCCACGCCGAGGTTCCGATGGAGCGAGTGCTGCTGCCTCCTTATGAGCCCGGCTGTGACGCCGACAAGGCCGCGGTTGCCTGCGACTACGCCGAGACCGAGCTCAAGAAGGTCGGCCGGACTGAGTTCATGGAGTCCGGTTCGCCCGCGGCCGCGCTGATCCAGAACTTCACCTGGACCAACGACGACCAGAACCTGGTGGCGAAGTACATCACCGCCGACGGAATGACCCCCGAGGACGCCGCCGCCAAGTGGATCAGCGACAACGAGGCGACCTGGCAGGCCTGGCTCGCCTGAGCTCCTCAAGCTCCTGAACACCAGACCGGCCCGCCCGTACCCACGGGCGGGCCGGTCTGCTCCATGATCGGACCATGGGGTTCGGCGAGCTGGCCTTGATCTGCGCGGTGGCGCTGGTCGGACCGCTGCTCTCGCTGCCCCGGCTGCTGCATGTACCGGTCGTCATCGGAGAGCTGACCGTCGGCATCGTCGTCGGAGCGACGGGGCTCGGCTGGCTGCACGCCGACAACGCGACCTTCCACTTCCTCGGCGAGATCGGCTTCGCCCTGGTGATGATGGTCGCCGGTTCCCACGTCCCGGTGCGCGACCCCGCCCTGCTCGCCGGGCTCCGAGCCGGCGCCCTGCGCGCCGTCGCCATCGGAGTTCTCGCCGTTCCGTCGGGGATGCTCCTGGCGAGCGTGTTCGGCACCGGCCACCCCGGCTTGTACGCCGTACTGCTGGCCTCGTCGTCGGCGAGCCTGGTCATGCCGTCGCTCGAGGGCATCACGACCAGCGCGCCGGCGATCGTGCGGCTGCTCCCGCAGCTGGCCATCGCCGACGCGGCGTGCATCGTGGTGTTGCCGCTGGCGGTGGACCCGAGCAGCACCCGGCGGGCCTTGGTGGGGGGAGCCGCGGTCCTCGTCGCGGGGGCGCTGCTGTTCCTTGGGCTGCGCTGGGCCGTGAACAGCGGCCGCGAGCGCCGGGTGCACGAGCTCTCGGAGGACCGGGGCCTGGCCATCGAGCTGCGGACGTCGCTGACCCTGCTGTTCGGGCTCGCGGCCGTGGCGACGGCGTTCCACGTCTCGGTGATGCTGGCGGGCTTCGTCGCGGGTCTGGCGCTCGCCGGCGCAGGCGAGCCGCGGCGGCTCGCGAAGCAGCTGTTCGCCCTGACCGAGGGCTTCTTCGGCCCGATCTTCTTCGTGTGGCTGGGGGCCTCCCTCGACCTGCGGGTGGTGGCGTCACACCCGAGCTCCGTCGTACTCGGTGTGGCGCTCGGGGCCGCAGCGGTGGTGCTGCACGGCTCGATGGCCCTGACCGGCCAGCCCTGGCCGGTGGCAGTGGTGACGTCGGCCCAGCTCGGTGTCCCCGTGGCGGCGGTGACCCTCGGTGCGGCGTCTGGCACGCTCGGCTCCGGCGAGGCGGGCGCCATCCTGCTCGGAGCCCTCGTCACCGTGGCCGCCACCGTCGTTGCCATCGGGCGGGTCCGGGCGCTTGCGTTGGGTGGGGGTTCCTCGGCCGGCGTGGCGTCGTGACGCTTCATCAAGGTAGGTAGGCCAACCCGCACCTACCTAGCGGAACTCACCTGGGTAAGTGAGGGTTCACCTTCCTACCTTGGTGAACCGTCACCGCGCCATCCGCCCCAACGACAACCGACCACGCCGGGCGTAGGACGAGCCGGGGTCAGGCCAGCGAGCTGACGTAGTCACCGAAGCCGGGGAGGGTGAACCGGACCAGCCCGTGGCCGACCGGCTCGATCACGCCCTTCTCGATGAGCCGCTCGCGCGGCACCGAGATGGCCTGGGTGCTCACCCCGAGCCGGTGGGCGATCTGGGCGCGCGTGACGTTCTCGGTCCCGGCGGCCGCCATCGCGGCGAGGAAGGCCTGCTCGCCCTCGGTGGCGGAGCCCCAGCGGGCGCGATACATGGCCGTCAGCTGCTCGTTGGCGGCCGGTACGCCGGCCTCGACCGCCTCGAGCCCGAGCACGTCGCCCTCGTCGGGGCGGGCGGCGTTCCACGTGGCGGAGCCGACCAGCTGGAGGAAGTAGGGGTGCCCCTGCGCCTCCGCGACGACGCGGTCGAGCGCCTCCGGCGACCACTCGACGCCCAGCGACTCGGCGGGCTCGCTCAGCGCGGCGCGCGCGTCGGCGTCGGAGAGCAGGTCGAGCGGCACGAAGGCGCTGCGCTCGCCGAAGGTGGCAGCGCGGGTGAGCGCCTCGGGAGTGACGGGCAGGCCGGCCGTGATGACGGCGAGCGGGTTGTCCTCGCGTTCGCCGTCGAGGTTCTGCAGTGCGTTGAGCAGCGTGGCCATGTCGTCGGCCGAGGCGGCGTGGAGCTCGTCGAGGAAGACCAGCAGTCCCGCGCCGCCGCGACGGCGGACGGCGTCGGAAGACTCGTGGAGCAGGTCCTCGAGCGCGGCGATCGGGGCCGAGCCGGGCGGGGGCTCCGCCGGTGGCTCCTTGCGGGCCAGGTCGGCGCGCACCTTGGCGCCGGGGAGCCCGAACTCGACGCTGATCCCGTCGAGCCGGGATCGCCAGCCGGCGCCCGCGTCGCCGGACGGGATCACCTCGGCCCGGGTCAGCGCGCGCTCGACGGCTCGGACGAGCTCGGGGAGGAAGGGCCGCTCACGCGAGCAGGCCACCCAGGCGGAGACGAAGCCCACCTCGGCGGCCTGACGCTGGGCGGTCCGCAGCAGCGAGGTCTTGCCCACCCCCCGGGGAGCATGGAACACCAGCAACGGTCCGCCGAGCTCGCCGAAGGTCGCGACCCGGCTGATCAGGGTGCGGATCCGGTCGAGCTCCACGCTCCGACCGACCAGGACACGGGGGACCTGACCGGGCGTGTAGGGGTTGGGCAGCATCGGAGTCCTGACGCGGGGACGGTTGATACTTCGTTATACCTCGACGAAGTATCACGGCGTATCAGTCGACCTTGACAGGCCGACCTTGTGACCTAGATCCTATTCGTGTTTCACATGGCGCACAACGTTGCGGATGACGCAA
This sequence comes from Nocardioidaceae bacterium, assembly GCA_020438665.1. The sequence continues at coordinate 13,175 of JAGQUE010000027.1, forward strand.
CAACTTAGCAGACAAGGACTCCCATGGCAGACGTTCCCAGCTCGGCCAAAGTCGTCGTCATCGGTGCCGGCATCGTCGGCAACAGCCTGGTCTGGCACCTGGCCCGACTGGGGTGGCGCGACATCGTGCAGATCGACAAGGGCCCGCTGCCCAACCCTGGCGGCTCGACCGGTCACGCCTCCAACTTCATCTTCCTGGTCGACCACTCCCGCGAGATGGCCGACCTGACCCTCGACTCGGTGGCTCAGTACCAGGAGATGGGCGTCTTCACCCGGTCCGGCGGCATCGAGGTCGCCCGCACCGAGGAGCGGATGGAGGAGCTGCGTCGTCGGATGTCCTCCTCCAAGGCCTGGGGGGTCGACTCCCGGCTGGTCAGCCCCGACGAGATCCAGGAGCTCGTGCCGTTCCTGGAGAAGGACGTCGTCGTCGGCGGCTTCTATACCCCCGGCGTCGGCGTGGTCGACTCGCTGCGCGCCGGCACGATCATGCGTGAGCGGGCGCTCGAGCTCGACGCCCTGACCGTCGTCGCCAACGCCGAGGTCGAGGGCCTCGACGTCGAGGCCGGCGCCATCAAGCGGGTCCGCACCAACAAGGGCGACATCGAGGCCGAGTACGTCGTCATCGCCTGCGGCGTCTGGAGTCCCAAGGTCGCCGCCATGGCCGGTGCGCACATCCCGCTCACCCCTGCCGTGCACCAGATGATCTCCGTCGGCCCCTGCCCGCAGCTGTCGGGCAAGGAGGGCGAGATCAGCTTCCCGATCGTCCGCGACATGGACACCTTCTGCTACGAGCGCCAGCACGGCGCCGACATGGAGGTCGGCTCCTATGCCCACCGGCCGATCCTCATGGACGCCGAAGACATCCCCAGCATCGAGCAGTCCAAGCTCTCGCCGACCGAGCTCCCGTTCACCGAGGAGGACTTCGACCCACAGCTGGAGCAGGCCTTCGAGCTGATGCCCGACCTGCTCGGGGCCGAGGGCGCCGAGATCCGCTACGCCATCAACGGCCTGCTCTCGCTGACCCCCGATGGGTTCCCGATCCTGGGCGAGACGCCCGAGGTCCGCAACCTCTGGTCGGCCGCGGCCGTGTGGATCAAGGAGGGCCCCGGTGTCGGTCGTGCCGTCGCCGAGCAGATGGTCATCGGACACTCCGAGATCGACATGTCGCACTCCGACATCGCGCGCTTCTATCCCCACCAGCGCACCCGCGCCCACGTGCGGGCCCGCACCTCCGAGGCGTTCAACAAGACCTATGGCATCGTCCACCCGGGCGAGCAGTGGTCCTCCGACCGGCCCCAGCGCGTCGCGCCCATGTATGACTCCGAGAAGGAGATGGGGGCCGTCTTCTTCGAGGCCGCCGGCTGGGAGCGCCCGTTCTGGTATGAGTCCAACGCCGGCCTGCTCGAGGAGTACGGCGACCAGGTGATGCCCCGCGAGCACGAGTGGGACTCCCGCTGGTGGTCGCCGATCATCAACGCCGAGCACCTCAAGATGCGCGAGACCGCCGGCATCGTCGACCTGTCGGCGTTCGTCGTCCTGGACGTGACCGGACCGGGTGCGCTCGACGTCGTCCAGCGCGCCTGCGTCGCCCAGTGCGACGTGCCGGTCGGCCGCGTCGTCTATACGCCGGTGCTCGACCCCAAGGGCGGCTTCGTCTCCGACCTCACCGTGATGCGCCTGGGCCACGAGCACTTCCGGGTCGTAACCGGTGGCGCCCACGGCATGGTCGACAAGAAATGGTTCTCCAACATCGCCCGCGAGCTCGGCACCGCCTCGGTCGCCGACCTCACCTCGGCCTACACGACGATCGGCATCTGGGGGCCCCAGGCCCGCAACGTCGTCCAGTCGCTGACACGGGCCGACATGTCCCACGAGGGCTTCCCGTTCGGCACCTGCCGCAACGTCGAGATGGACTCCTTGATGGTGCTCGCCTCGCGGATCTCCTATGTCGGCGAGCTCGGCTGGGAGCTCTATGTCCCGATCGAGCAGGGCGCCCGCCTCTGGGCGATGCTCCACGAGGCCGGCAAGCCGCTCGGCGCGATCCCCGTCGGCATCGGCGTCTATGGCACCACCGGCCGCATCGAGAAGGGCTATCGCGCGTTCGGCACCGAGCTTGACGCCGAGCGCTCGATCGTCGAGGCCGGCATGCAGCGGCCCAAGGTCAAGGCGGCCGACTTCATCGGCAAGGAGGCCTATCTCGCCCAGCGCGCCGAGGCCCCCAAGACGGTGCTGTGCACGATGACCGTCGATGACCACACCTCGGCGAGCGGCATGAAGCGCTACATGCTCGGCGGCGAGCCCGTCCTGACCCGCGACGGCGGCACGCTCACCGACGGCCACGGCCGCCACCCCTATGTCACCTCGGCCGGCTCGGCGCCGTCGCTCGGCAAGCACGTCCTGATGGCCTACCTCCCCCCCGAGCAGGCCACGCTGGGCAACGAGCTCGCCGTGTCCTACATGGAGGAGCTCTATCCCGTGACCGTCGTGTCGATCGACGCCACCGCGCCGTTCGACCCCGACAACGAGCGCATCCGCGCCTGAAGGAGAACCCTCGATGACCAACGTCCTGGTCTGCATCAAGCGGGTCCCGGACTCCTCCGGTGAGGTGCTGCTCACCGAGGACGCCCAGGCGGTCGACGGCCGCCATGTCGGCTTCACCATCAGCGACCACGAGAACTGCGCGGTGGAGCAGGCGATCCAGATCGCCTCCGCCACCGGCGGCGAGGTGTGCGTGCTGACCGTGGGGCCGGCCGAGGCCGCCGAACAGCTGCGCAGCGCCCTCGCGTTGGGATGTCACGCCGCCACCCACGTGATCGCCGAGTCGGCCGGACTGGGGCCGGCGGACGTCGCCCGCGAGATCGCGGCGGTCGTCGAGGCCCACGAGGCTGCGGGGCGTCGCCACGACCTCATCCTGCTGGGCAACGACGCCGCCGACAGCGGTGACTTCCAGGTCGGCATCCGGTTGTCCTATCTGCTTGACCGCCCCGTCGTCACCGGCATCGGCGTCATCGAGGTCGACGGCGACAACATCACCGCGACGAGTGACGGGCCCGCGGCTCAGGAGGTCTTCGAGCTCCCGCTGCCCGCCGTGGTGACCTTCCTCGAGGGTGGCGTCGAGCCGCGCTACCCGACCGTGTCCGGCCGGATGAAGGCCAAGAAGATCGAGATCGAGGAGCGCCAGCCGACCGCGGCCGCCGCCGGCCCCAAGCGCATCAAGCTCAAGGTGCCGCCACCGGTGCCCAGCCAGGTCCGCATCCTCGGCGAGGGCCCTGCCGCGGCCGACGCCGTCGTCGACCTCTTCGCCGAGCTGGGGGTGACTCGATGATCCTCGTCCTGGTCGAGATCGAGGACGGCGCCATCGCCGAGGTCTCCCTCGAGACGCTGACCTTCGCTCGGTCGCTGTCGGCGGCCGGTGGCGGGGTCCCCGTCGACGTGGTCGCGGTCGGCGACCTCCCCGAGGGAGCGGTCCCGCAGCTCGCGGCGTACGGCGTCCGCGACGTGCACCGGGCGACCGGCGACGCGTTCGCGGCCTATGGCGGCGCCGCGTGGGCGACGGCTGTCCAGGCCGCCCACGCGGCGACCTCCGCCGTGGTCGTCATGGCAGCCGGCACCAACCGTGGCTGCGAGGTGCTCGCGCACGTCGCCGCCCGGGCCGGCGTCGCGATGGCCGCCAACGTGGTGGCCTTCCAGGGCCTCGCGCCGTTCGTCGTCGAACGCCAGGTCGTCGGTGGCCAGGTGCTGGAGGAGATGCTGCTCGACGAGCGTCCGGCGGTCTTCACCGTCGCCGGCCATGCGGTCGAGGCCGCCCCGGCCGAGGCGCCTGGCGCCGCCACGGTCCACGAGCACGCCGTGGACGTGCCGGCGGCCGACCTGGTCGGTCGCGCCGTGCGCTCCGTGCCGCGGCCCTCGGGCGAGGGTGCCGACCTCAAGTCGGCGCGCGTCGTCGTGGGCGCCGGTCGTGGTGCGGGCGGACCCGACGGGTTCGGTGCCTGCCTCGAGCTCGCCGACCTGCTGGGCGGGTCGCTGGGTGTCTCGCGCGTGGTCACCAGCCTCGGCTGGCGGCCCCACCACGAGCAGGTCGGCCAGACCGGCACCCGGATCTCCCCGGAGCTCTATATCCCCTGCGGGATCAGCGGTGCCATCCAGCACTGGGCGGGCTGCTCGAGCTCCAAGGTGATCCTCGCGGTCAACACCGACGCCGAGGCGCCCATGGTCACCAAGGCCACCTATGCAGTGGTCGGCGACATGCACGACGTCGTGCCCGCGATCGTCGAGCGACTGCGGAATCGGTGACGTTCGGACCGTTCGGACCGTTGCGCCGCAGACACGGGCGGTTCTAGGCTGACTCCGCTGCTGCCACGTGCATGCAGCATGCAAGCACCCCGTCAGGGCCCGAGACCGGCGGGGTGCTTGCTGTCTTCGGCATTCTTTGCGATCTGCAAGCATCTGGGTCGCCGGGCCCGGTGGCATCCTTGCCGCGTGGGGAGATGGTTCGCTGTCGTCGCGCTGCTGGCGCTGACGGCCTGTGCTGGTGCCGGCGGCGAGGCGCCCGGCCCGGCGCCGGGATCGTCGATCGGTGGGTCGCGGTCGCCGACCGGCACGCCCGCCACGGCGTCGTCCCCGACGGTCTTCCCGTCCGCGTCGGCGTCCGGCGACACCGCGCATGCGGTCACGGCGCCGGGGCCCCTCGAGGGCCGGCTCTGGCAGCCCGACCTGCTGGTGGTCAGTGACCGCCCGCTCGACCCAGCGCTCGCCTCCCGGGTCTCGTCGCTGCGACGGGTCACCAACGTGGAGGCGTTGACCGTGGCCCAGGTCGCCATCGAGAACGGCGTCATCACGGTGGCGGCGGTCGACCCGGCGTCGTACCGTCGCTTCACGCCGCTGGCCTCCGCCCGCACCCTGGGCGTCTGGACCCGCGTGGCCGCGGGGCAGGTGGCGCTGACCCGGCCGGTCGCCCGCCGGCTGGCCGACGAGCACGGCACGGTGCGCCTCGGCAACGACGCGACCGCCCCCTCCCTCCAGATCGGTGCGCTCGCCCCCCAGATCCCCCAGGTCGACGCGGTCGTCAACGACGCCTGGGGTCGCGACCTCGGCATGCCGATCGGCAACGCGCTCCTCGTCTCCACGGGACTGGCGTCGCCGCAGTCGGTGCGGCCCGCGATCGAGGCGATCGCGGGGGAGGGGATCTCCTTGCAGATCCTCGGGCCCGACCCCGACATCACCGTCGAGCAGACGGCCTACCTCACCGGCGGCTCGGTCGCGGCCGCGGTCGGGACCTTCTCCTACCGGATCCTCGACCACGGCCGCATCGCCCCCGACCCGGCGTGGGTCGCCGCCAACATCCGCACCGAGCGGGTGCCGATCCTCGGCGAGGTGACCTGCCACCGGGTGCTGCTCCCGCAGCTGCGTGCCGCGCTGACCGAGGTCGTCGAGGCGGGTCTCTCGTCGGCGATCCACCCCGGTGAGTACGGCGGCTGCTTCTATCCCCGGTTCATCGCCGGCACCCACCAGCTGAGCCTCCACGCCTTCGGCATCGCCCTCGACCTCAACGTCCCCGGCAACCAGCGCGGCACCTCCGGCGAGATCGACCGCCGCGTCGTCGCGATCTTCGAGAAGTGGGGCTTCACCTGGGGTGGCACCTGGCACTACACCGACCCCATGCACTTCGAGCTGAACGCGCTGGTGCGCGCGGGACGCGACTAGGCTCGCCGCCATGCGTGCAGCCCAGGTGACCAGTCTGACCGGCCCGGCGGGTGTCGAGGTCCGCGACATCGACGAGCCGACGCCCCGACCCGGGCAGGTGCTCATCGACGTCGAGGCCGTCGGCGTGGCCTTCCCCGACCTGCTGCTCAGCCAGGGGCTCTACCAGATCAGGCCCGAGCCGCCGTTCACGCTGGGCGCCGACGTCGCCGGCGTCGTGGTCGAGGACGCGGAGGGGTTCATGCGGGGGCAGCGGGTCGCGGCCGTGATGCCGTTCGGCGGCGCGGCCGAACGCGTCGCTGCTCCCGCGGACGGCGTCTTCCCGCTCCCCGACGCACTGTCGTACGACGAGGGTGCGGCGCTGCCGATGAACTACCTGACCGCCCACTTCGCCCTGGCCGTGCGGGGAGGGCTCCGGGCCGGCGAGACGGTGCTGGTCCACGGCGCGGCCGGCGGGGTCGGCACCGCGACCATCCAGGTGGCCAAGGCCCTGGGCGCCCGCACCATCGCCGTCACGTCGACCGAGGACAAGGCCGAGGTCGCCCGCTCGGCCGGCGCCGACGACGCCGTACTCCTCGACGGGTTCAAGGACGCCGCCCTGGAGCTCACCGGAGGCCGGGGCGTCGACGTCGTGATGGACGTGGTCGGCGGCGACGTCTTCACCGACTCCCTGCGGGCCCTCGCGCCGCAGGGGCGGCTGCTCGTCGTCGGGTTCGCCGCCGGCCAGGGGATCCCCGAGGTCAAGGTCAACCGG
>JAGQUE010000027.1:19694-21489 GCA_020438665.1 Nocardioidaceae bacterium
GACCAGTGGGAGGAGCTGCTCCCCATGATCGCCGCCGGGCACGTCCGCCCGCCCGTCGGGGCGACGTACGCCCTCGACGACTATGCGCAGGTCCTGACCGACCTCGCCGAGCGGCGGGCCGTCGGCAAGCTCGTCGTCCACGTTCGCTGACCCGCCGTACGCCGGACTGCTCGACTGAAACCGTCACTTCTCGACGGCAACATCGGCCGAGAAGTGACAGTTTCACCGGCGGGCCGGTGAAACTGGCACGCCAGTCCCCGCACCCCACAGGTTAGGGTTCCCACCGTGAGCATTCTCGATGACGCCCGCCCTGGGATGGACACCTCGATCCGGCCGCAGGACGACCTGTTCGGTCATGTCAACGGCACCTGGCTGGCCGAGGAGGAGATCCCGGCCGACCGCGCGAGCTGGGGGCCGTTCGTGACCCTCGCCGACATCGCCGAGCAACAGGTCCACGCGATCATCGAGGAGCTGGTCGGCCGCCGCGCGGCCGGCGAGGCGCTGACCGACGAGGAGACCAAGATCGCGGTTCTCTACTCGTCGTTCATGGACGAGGAGACCGTGCGTACCCGCGGCATCGCGCCGCTGACGCCGTTCATCGACGCCATCGAGGGGCTGCGCGACACCCGCGACCTGGCGGCGTTCCTCGGTGAGTTCGAGCGCAACGGCGGCGTGGGGCTGTTCGGGTCCTACGTCGACACCGACGACCGCAACTCCGACCGCTACCTGCTCCACCTGGTGCAGGGCGGGCTCGGGCTCCCCGACGAGTCCTACTACCGCGACGACAAGTTCGCCGAGATCCGCGACAAGTACGTCGCCTACCTCGCCACGATGCTCGGCCTGGCCCAGCGACCCGACCCCGAGGCGACCGCGCGACGCATCCTCGAGGTCGACACCCTGCTGGCGCAGGGTCACTGGGAGCGCGCGGAGACCCGTGACGTCCAGAAGACCTACAACCTGACCACCGCCGACCAGCTCAAGGCGCTCGCGCCGGCGTTCGACTGGGACGCCTATGTCACCAACTCCGGCGGCGGCGACCTCACGATCGCCGAGAGCATCGTCAAGCAGCCGTCCTACTTCGCCCACCTGTCGTCGGTGCTGGGCCAGGTCCCCCTCGAGGACTGGAAGAGTTGGCTGATCTCGCGGGTGCTGCGGTCGATGGCGCCCTACCTCACCGACGACTTCGTCGAGACCAACTTCGACTTCTATGGCCGCACCCTGAGCGGCACACCCGAGCTGCGGGCGCGGTGGAAGCGCGGCGTCTCCCTCGTCGAGGGCGCCGTCGGCGAAGCGGTCGGCAAGGTCTATGTCGCCCGCCACTTCCCGCCGACGTCCAAGGCACTCATGGACGACCTGGTCGGCAACCTCCTCAAGGCCTACCGCGTGTCGATCGAGAAGCTCGACTGGATGGGCGAGGACACCAAGCGGCGGGCCTATGACAAGCTCGACACGTTCCGCCCCAAGATCGGCTACCCCGACACGTTCCGCGACTACTCCTCGCTCCAGGTCAGCGACGACCTCATCGCCAACGTGCGCGCGGCCTCCCACTTCGAGACCGACCGCCAGCTCGCCAAGATCGGCTCGCCGGTCGACCGAGACGAGTGGTTCATGCTGCCCCAGACCGTCAACGCCTACTACAACCCCGGCACGAACGAGATCTGCTTCCCCGCCGGCATCCTGCAGAAGCCGTTCTTCAGCCCCGACGCCGAGCCCGCCGAGAACTACGGCGGCATCGGCGCGGTCATCAGTCACAAGATCGGCCACGGCTTCGACGATCAGGGCGCCAAGTACGACG
>JAGQUE010000366.1:0-4130 GCA_020438665.1 Nocardioidaceae bacterium
CGAGGTAGCGCTCGGCGCCGAGGTCATAACGGGTCGTCTCGACCTTGACGGGCGCGACGGCCTCGAGGACCTTGAGCGCCTCGGCGGTCACCTCCTGGCCGATGCCATCACCGGGGATGACGGCCAGCCGCAGCGAGTCGGCGGAGGCAGGGGTCGAGGAAGGCGGCACGGTCACGGGCACAGGCTAGTTGTCGTCGGGACGGAAGCCGCCGTTGTCTCGCAGGTCAAGCGCCGCCTGGACGGCCTCGACGCTGTGCGGGTTGTCGGGGTTGTGGCTGGCGGGGCCCCACTCGGGGTAGAGGTCATAGAACACGGGTCTGTCTTTCTGGGTGCGGCGGAGAAGTCTGGGAAAGGTCGGGTGTGCGCTATCCCGGAGGGTGCTCCTCGGCGCCCCCCGCGGCGGGAGGGATGGCGGCGTGGGACGCGGATCGCGCGTCAGCGGCCGGTCATCGACCTTCGACCTGCGGATCGCGCGTGGAGCGGAGGCGACCCGCCGCGGAGGCAGCTGGGCTCAGTGGACAACGAGCAAGCTGGGAAGGAGCTGCAAGGCCACGCACAACGCCGAACACCGCGGCGAGGGGGCCTTGCCTAGCAGGCCTCGCCGCGGCAGCCGATGAGTACGAACACGCTCCGCATGGTCCGACCACGGTACGACGGCGCGCGCGAGGGCGCCCAGCAGTTGGGCAGAAGTTCTCACGATCCGAGACACGGAGGGCGAGGTGACAGACTCTGCGCCATGAGTGCGCCCCCCGACGTCCCTGCGATCGTCTCCCGGGCGTTCGAGGTCTCACGCAAGGCCGGCTATGCGTCGTTCTGCCGCAACGAGACCGGCCGCCTCCTTGCCACCCTGGCCGCGACCCGGACCGGCACGCTGGCCGAGTTCGGCACCGGCTGCGGTGTCGGGACGGCCTGGCTGCGCTCCGGTGTGCCCGACGGCGCACGCATCCTCACCGCCGAGCTGGACGCCCGGCTGGCCGGGGCCGCGGCCGAGATCTTCGCCGAGGATCCCCAGGTCGACGTGCTGTCCGCGGACTGGTCGACCCTGCTCGACAAGGGCCCGTTCTCGCTGTTGTTCCTCGACTCCGGGGAGTCCCAGGAGGTGCGCGTCGACGCGGTCGCCGACCTGCTCGAGGAGGGCGGCATCGTGGTGCTCGACGACTTCACGCCGTGCGAGAGCTGGCCGCCCACCGCCTATGGCCGGGTCGACACGATCCGCGAGGAGTGGCTGACCGACGAGCGGTTCACCGCCGTCGAGGTGATGCTCTCCCCCGACGCATCGGCGATCATCGCGACCCGACGCTGACGGGCTCGTCGACGGGGACGGTCAGCCAGGGCAGCAGCGCCTGGGTGAGGGGCCCGATCGCGGCGGCATAGAGCACGGTGCCGAAGCCGACGACGCCGCCGAGCAGCCAGCCGATCGCGACGACCAGGATCTCCAGCGAGGTGCGCACGAGGCGGACCGACAGCCCGGTGCGGCGCACCCAGCCGGTCATCAGGCCGTCGCGCGGCCCGGGGCCGAGCTGCGCACCGATATAGAGGGCGGTGGCCAGCCCGTTGAGCAGCACCCCGGCGAGCACGAACCCGACGCGGGCGACCAGTGAGCCGGGCGGACTGACCAGGCCGAGGGTGACGTCGAGGGCGACGCCGATGAGCACGGCGTTGAGGACGGTGCCGAGACCCGGCGCCTGTCGCAGCGGGATCCACAGGAGCAGCACGACGAACGACGTCGCCACCACCACCTGGCCGATGGTCAGCGGCAGGTGCAGCGCGAGGCCGTAGTGGAGCACGTCCCACGGCAGCTGGCCCAGGGTGCTGCGAATCATCAGGCCCATCGAGGCGCCATAGAGCGCCAGCCCCAGCAACAGCTGGCCGACCCGGCGCGCGAGCCGGCCCGCCCGCAGCTGTTGGGCGGGCCCGAGGTTGGCGAGCGGTGTCTGGGTCATGCGGACCAGTGTGAGACCGAATTGGCCTTGGAACAAATAGCCAATCGTGACAGGGTGGCCTGCATGACCCGGCTTGTTCCCACCCGCCTCGCGTCCACCGGAACCGTCACCCCCTCGCGCATCGCCGAGGTCGTCGGCGAGCTCCGCACGCGGCCGGCGTACGCCGGGCTCGCGGAGGCGCTGCGCCTGGCCATCGGCGACGGGCGGCTCCCCGCCGGAGTCCGGCTGCCCAGCGAGCGCGACCTCGCCGAGCTGCTCGGCCTGTCCCGGACCACCGTGACGCGCGCCTATGCCTCACTGCGCGACGACGGCTATGCCCACGCCCACCAGGGGGCCGGGACGTTCACCCGGATCCCCGGCGGGCGGGCGCGGACGTGGGACCGCGCGCTCACCACGCGCGTCGGCGACGACGCGGCGATCGACCTCAACTGTGCGGCGTCCTCGGCGCTGCCCGGGCTGGCCGGCGCCTATCAGGCCGCGGTGGCGGAGCTGCCGGCCTATCTGTCCGGACACGGCTACTACCCCGCCGGGCTGCCCGAGCTCCAGCAGCGTCTGGCCGACGGCTATCGCCGGCGCGGGCTGGCCACCGACCCCGCCCAGGTCTTCTTGACCGTGGGGGCGCTGACGGCGGCCGCCATCGCGGCGCGCGTCCTGGTGCGGCCCGGTGACCGGGTGCTCGTCGAGGTGCCGGGCTATCCCAACGCGGCCCAGGCCTTCAAGGCCGCGGGGGCGCGGCTGGTGCCCGTCCCGGTCGACGCGGGCGGCTGGGACCTCGACCTGGTCGAGTCGACCCTGCGTCGGCTCCGCCCGTCCGCGGCCTATCTCGGTCCCGACTTCCACAACCCCACCGGAGCGCTGATGGACGACGCCGACCGGCGGCGGATCGCCCGAGCGCTGGCCGGGGCCGGCACGGTCGCCGTGGTCGACGAGGTCCACCAGGCGCTCGCCCTCGATGGCCGACCGATGCCTCGTCCACTCGCGGCGCACGTCGCCGAGGCCGGGGGCCGCTCGATCACCGTCAGCGGCGCCAGCAAGATGCTGTGGGGCGGGCTCCGGCTCGGCTGGGCGCGCGTGGACGCCGACCTGGTCGACTCCTTCGGCGAGTCGCGGCTGACCGTGGACCTCGGCGCCCCCGTGGTCGAGCAGCTCGCGCTCACCCACCTCCTCGACGACCTCGACCATCACCTGGCGATCCACCGGGCCCGGCTGCGCGAGCAGCGCGACGCGCTCGCCGGGGCGCTGCGCGACCGGCTCCCCGACTGGGACGTCGCGGCCCCCGAGGGCGGGCTGTGGCTGTGGTCGCGGCTCCCCCGACCGCTCGCGGCCGCCGTCGCCGACGAAGCCGAGTTGCGCGGCCTCGCCGTCGCCCCTGGCCCGATGTTCGCCCCCGAGGGTGGCCTCGCGTCGTGGCTGCGCACGCCCTACACCCGCTCGGTGCCCGAGCTGCTCCGCGCCGCCGACATCCTGGCCGACGCCTGGACGGCGGCGCAGCGTCAGCCGCGCGCCGCGACCGGGAGCCGACCGACCCACATCCGCGCGCGGACCGAGCGCGCCGTCGTGGCCTGACCCGACTGACGGCGGACGTCAGCGCAGGTTGGCGGCGCGAACCCAGGTCGCGCTGATCGCCTGCTCGATGTCGTCGAGGGTCTCCGAGGGGATCGGCGAGTCGACCGACAGCGCGACCAGGGCCGCCCCGCCGCGCTCGTCGCGGGAGACCTGCATGCTCGCGATGTTGACGTCGGCGTCACCGAGGATCTGGCCGACGATGCCGATCATGCCGGGCCGGTCCACATAGGTGAGGAACGCCAGGTGGTCGGTCGGCTCGAGGTCGACATCGAACTCGTTGACCGACACCACGCGCTCCTTCTGAGCGATGCCGACCAGCGTGCCGCTCACGCACACCTGCGAGCCGTTGGCGAGGGTGCCGCGGATCGTGATCAGGTTGCGGTGGTCGGGGCTGTCGGGGTCGGTGACGAGGCGTACGGCGGTGCCGCGCTCGGCGGCGAGCAGCGGCGCGTTGACATAGGACACCTGGTCCTCGACGACGTCGGAGAAGATCCCCTTCAACGCAGCCAGCTCGAGCACCTTGACGTCGTGCTCGGTGATCTCACCGCGCACCTCGACGTCGACGGACAGGGCGACCTCGCCGGCGAGCGCTGTGAAGATGCGGCCCAGCCGCTCGGTCAG
>JAGQUE010000366.1:4249-4532 GCA_020438665.1 Nocardioidaceae bacterium
TCGTCGGTGGAGGCGCCCAGGTGGGGGGTGGCCACCACGGTCTCGAGCTCGAACAGCGGGCTGTCGGTGCAGGGCTCCTTGGCGAACACGTCGAGGCCGGCGCCGGCGATGCGGCCCTCCTTGAGAGCGGCATAGAGGGCGTCCTCGTCGACGATGCCGCCGCGGGCGGCGTTGACGAGGACGAGGGACGACTTGGCCTTGGCCAGCTCGGCAGCCCCGATGAGCCCGATGGTCTCGGGGGTCTTGGGCAGGTGGACCGACATGAAGTCGGACTCGGCGAGCA